>DAIQPV010000273.1:0-4420 GCA_036787145.1 Rhodospirillales bacterium | reverse complement strand
CACCGCCCTGATCGGGCAACGCGTCGCTGCCGGATGGGCGAACCTGCTGCTCAGCATCCATAGCTTCACGCCGGAGTTGGACGGTCACCGCCGACCCTGGCAGATTGGATTCGCGTATGGACGTGACCCTCTGCTGGCGCGCCTTTTGATCGATAATCTCGCCAGCCAAGGGGAGTTCATCGTCGGCCACAATCAGCCCTATAGCGTTGGCGATAGCACCGACTACACAATCCCGGTGCATGGCGAGCAGCGGCGCCTGCCGCATGTGCTGATCGAGATCCGCCAGGATCTTTTGACGACGGCGGCTGATTGCGCTGCCTGGGCGGACCGGCTCGCGGCGGCCTACCGGCGCAGTGAGCCGACCCTGCTGAGCTGACCCTGATCCACCTCCTCTGTCCACACCGTGAACCCGGCGAGCGTGTTTGGACCAAAGGTGCTGCTGATCGCAACATCAGAGGCGTCGCGACCACGGGCGATCAGCACCCGGCCGATGCGGGGAACGTTGCTGCGCGCATCGAAGGTATACCAGCGCCCGCCAAGGAACGCTTCGAACCAGGCAGAAAAATCCATCGGATCGGCACAGGGTGGAACGCCGATATCGCCCAAATATCCGGTGCAACAGCGTGCCGGAATGTTGAGGCAGCGGCGGAAAGCGACGGCCAGATGCGCAAAGTCGCGGCAGACGTTGCGCTCCTTGAACACCTCCATCGCCGCGAACAGCGACCAGGCGTCCTCGGACAGGCGGTCGGTTTCGCAGTAACGACGACCGGCATGCCGACCGAAAGTTGCTGCGCATCGTCGAGTCAAAAGTCGGCCCTGATCTGTCCGCCGAGGATGAAAGACGTTGAACTTGATGCAGCTTTCCGCAAAATAGGGGCCGTCGCCGCGTGCGATGTCTCGCATCGCGACCGTCATCCCAATGTTGCTTCGGGTACGGCCGATCTCCCAAGGATCGTCGGTCGAGGGGTGCCTCGCTGTCAGCCGTCGATGGCCGAAGGCTTCTGTCAAAAAGACAGAGGCGCCGCCCTTGGGGCGGCGCCTCGTCTGCCTTGCGGTCGATGCGTCTGATCAGCGGACCGGCGCGAGCTGCTTGCCCTTCCGTTTCTTGACGTCCGGCGGCGGCTCGTCGGATTCCGGATAGTCGAAGGCAGGCTTGCCGTTCTCGATCTTCACCCGGACGATACCGCCCCGTTCCAGCTTGCCGAACAGCAGTTCCTCCGCCAGCGGCTTCTTGATGTGTTCCTGGATGATGCGGGCCAGCGGCCGGGCGCCGAAGCGCTGATCGTAGCCCTTCTCGGCCAGCCAGCGACGGGCCTCGTCGGTCAATTCGATGATCACCTGCCGGTCGGCAAGCTGCACCTCCAGCTGCATCACGAACTTATCGACGACCCGCTGCACGACGTCCGGCGAGAGGCTGGCGAACGGAATGATCGCGTCCAGCCGGTTGCGGAACTCCGGCGTGAACATCCGCTCGATCGCCTCCTGATCGTCACCGATGCGCTCCTCGCGCTCGAAGCCGATCGCGGGCTTCGCCAGGTCGGCGGCCCCGGCGTTGGTGGTCATGATCAGCACGACATTGCGGAAATCGACGCTCTTGCCGTTGTGGTCGGTGAGCTTGCCGTGGTCCATCACCTGCAACAGGATGTTGAACAGATCCGGGTGCGCCTTCTCGATCTCGTCGAGCAGCAGAATGGCGTGCGGCTGCTTGTCGATGGCGTCGGTCAGAAGACCGCCCTGATCGAAGCCGACGTAGCCTGGGGGTGCCCCGATCAGCCGGCTGACGCTGTGCCGCTCCATGTATTCGGACATGTCGAAGCGGACGAGATCGACACCGAGCACGTGGCCGAGCTGACGCGCGACCTCGGTCTTACCGACGCCGGTCGGCCCGGAGAAGAGGTAGGAGCCGATCGGCTTCTCCGCCTCGCGCAAGCCGGCGCGTGCAAGTTTGATGGCGCTCGCCAGCGCCGAAATCGCCGCATCCTGTCCGAACACCACCGTCTTCAGGTCGCGCTCCAGCGTCGCCAACGCCTTGCGATCATCGGAGGACACGCTCTTCGGAGGAATGCGCGCGATCTTGGCGACGACTTCCTCGACGTCGCGAACGGTGACGGTCGTCCGCCGGCGGTTCTGGGGCAGCAGCATCCGCGCTGCTCCCACCTCGTCGATGACGTCGATGGCCTTGTCGGGCAGCTTGCGGTCGTTGATGTAGCGCGCCGAGAGGTCAACCGCCGCGCGCAGTGCATCGGCCGTGTACTTCACCTTGTGATGGTTTTCGAAGCAGGACTTCAGGCCCTGAAGAATCTTGACGGCATCCTCGATCGACGGCTCGTAGACATCGATCTTCTGGAACCGCCGGACCAGCGCCCGGTCCTTCTCGAAGTGATTGCGATATTCCTTGTAGGTGGTCGATCCCATGCATCGCAGGTTTCCTGAAGCCAGGGATGGCTTCAGGATGTTCGATGCGTCCATCGACCCGCCGCTGGTCGCGCCGGCGCCGACCACCGTATGGATCTCGTCGATAAACAAGATCGCGCCCGGGGTGGATTCCAGCTCCGAGATGACGTTTTTCAGCCGCTCCTCGAAGTCACCGCGGTAGCGGGTACCCGCCAGCAGCGAGCCCATGTCGAGAGCGAAGATCGTCGAGGTCTTGAGCACCTCCGGCACGTCGCCGCGGACGATGCGCCAGGCCAGACCCTCGGCCAAAGCCGTCTTGCCGACGCCGGGATCACCCACGAACAGCGGGTTATTCTTGTTGCGCCGGCAGAGGATCTGGACGGTCCGCTCGATCTCTGCTTCGCGGCCGATCAACGGGTCGATCCGCCCATCGGTCGCCTTCCGGTTGAGGTCCACGCAGTAGCTTTCCAAAGCTTCATGCCCTTTGCGAACAACCTTCTCGCCGCCGCTTTCGTCGTCGGTGCCTTGCACCGCTCGCCGACGCTGCTCGCCCGGAACCTTGGAGATGCCGTGGGCGATGAAGTTCACGGCATCGAGGCGAGTCATTTCCTGCACTTGCAAGAAGTAGACCGCATGGGACTCGCGCTCCGAAAAAAGCGCGACCAGAACGTTTGCGCCGGTGACCTCATCCCGCCCCGACGACTGGACGTGAATGACCGAGCGCTGCACGACCCGCTGGAATCCGGCGGTCGGCTTCGGATCGGCCGCCGTTGCCGTGCGCAGGCTGTCCAGTTCGTTGTCGACAAAGTTCGTCAGCTCCTGCTGCAGCTGAGCGATGTCCACGCTGCAGGCCTTCAACACCGGAGAGGCGTCCTGATCTTCGGTCAGCGCAAGCAGCAGGTGTTCCAGCGTGGCGTATTCATGCCGCCGCTCGGTGGCCAGTGCCAAAGCGCGATGGAGTGTCTGTTCGAGATTGCGCGACAGCATCTTGCAGCCCCTACTCCGTTCCGTCCTTTTCGATTGTGCATTGCAGCGGGTGCTGATGCTGGCGCGCCAGATCCATCACCTGGTTGACCTTCGTCTCGGCGATCTCGTAGGTGAAAACCCCGCATACGCCAACACCGCGGTGATGGACGTGCAGCATGATCCTTACCGCATCTTCGTGGGTCTTGCCGAAAAACCGCTCCAGCACGTGGACGACAAACTCCATCGGGGTGTAGTCGTCGTTCAGCATCAGGACCTTGTACATGGCCGGCTTCTTCGTCTTGGCGCGCGACTTCGTCGCGACTCCGGTCGAAGGTGTGCCGTCTGGGTTACGCCTGTCAGGTCGGCTCATCGATGCTCGCGGTCTCTCTCGATATTATTTCCGTGCCCGTATGCAATAATTGCGCCGATGATCAGCAAGATCTCTGATACGAATATATTCAATTTCTGTCGCGGGGAAAGCCCCGCAACAAGGATCATCCGCCCCGCACCACCGCCCGGGCTTCCCGCGGACTGAAAGTGCCAAGCCTGCAAAGGCACTTACACGCAAGCAGCCCGATGAAGATTTTCGGTCATCAGGTCGAAGCGACTGCGCAGAGGATATGCTGCCTCATCCGTAGCGTCGCGCGCAATGCGTGTCAGCAGATCCAACCGGCGGACCGCCTCGAAGGCGGCGCGCAACGCATGATCCCGCTCCACGGCAAGAAGCGCCAGCGTGCTGCGGCAGCTTCGCCGGGCGGCATGCAAGGCCTGCGCATCTTCGATCGCCGTCAGAGCCAAGGCGAAAGCGGCGGCGTTGAACACCCGGCCACCGCTGATCAGAATCTCCGCCGATTTCCAGGCAGCGGACGCATTGCCGAGGAGCATGCGCCGCCAAATTCCGTGAGAGGCCGACTGCTCCTCGGCGTCCCCGTATCGCGGGTGTTGCAAAATGGCGTCAGTCTCAGAGGGGTGGTCTTGGTCGCGGTTTCCGGTGAAAAGCACTTCAAACATACTCGGCTTGCCCTCTCGCTCTGCCTTGGGCGGCCATAGCGCAGATCCT
>DAIQPV010000272.1:0-4429 GCA_036787145.1 Rhodospirillales bacterium | reverse complement strand
CGTCGTGGTCGGGATGCCAGCAGTCGAAATCCGTCACCATGCCGACAGTCGCCCAGCACAGCTCCGCCTCCCGCGCCAGCTTGGCTTCGGGCATGTTGGTCATGCCGATCACGTCGCAGCCCCAGCTGCGGTAGAGGTTGCTTTCCGCCAGCGTTGAAAACTGCGGCCCTTCCATGACGAGGTAGGTTCCGCCCCGCGCGACCGGAATCGCCAGATCGCGACACGCGCGCTCGAGCGTGTCGCCCAGACGCGGGCAGACCGGATGAGCGAGACCGACGTGCGCCACCAGGCCTTCGCCAAAGAAACTCTTGGGACGCGCAAAGGTGCGGTCGATGAACTGGTCCACGATGACGAAGGTGCCGGGAGGCAGATCGGCGCGGAGCGAACCGCACGCCGACAGCGACAATACCTCCGTCACCCCGCTTCTTTTCAGCACATCGATGTTGGCACGACTGTTCAGGCCGCTCGGTGGAATGCGGTGTCCGCGTCCATGCCGGGGAAGAAAGGCGCATTCCTGGCCAGCAATGCGGCCCCGCAAGAGCTGGTCCGACGGTTCTCCCCACGGCGAGGCGACCGCTGCCCAGGCCGCGCCCTCCACGCCGTCGATATCGTAGAGTCCGCTGCCGCCGATAATGCCGATCACCGGCGGCGTTCCCGGCGCCGCGCCGAGCCCCTTGTCGTTTGCGTCGGTGACGATCTCCACTGCGCGTGTCCTCCCGTTGCCGTGCCGCACTGTTGCGAAATTCGCCTGGGCGTTCAACGGCAACGTCGTTGCGTTGACCGGGGCCTGTCGGCAAGCATAGGCTTGGGGATATGACAGCACGGTACAGTCGGCAGCGATGGCGAAATCGTCCGGACGGCGTTCGCGAGAACCCGACCCCTTAAGGCATGCCCGATTCTTAAGACCTAGCCGACGATCGGCCGGTCGGGGGCTCGCGGTCGCCTTGACCCTTGTGCTTCGCGCGTTGCCCGTCGCTGCGGCGGATGGCCTTGATGTGACGGTCGAAGATGGCTTGCTCTCCGCCCAGTTGGGCCGGGTGCCCGTCGCCGATGTGCTTGCGGCCGTCGCCGAACAGACCGGCGCCAGGCTCAGTGTCCGTGGCGAACTTGGCAATGCCCGCCCTCAGACATTCAGCGGCGTCCCGTTGAAGGAAGCCCTTCCCCGGCTGGTTCAGCCGAACGGCGTCATCCTGCAGTTTGACCCTGGGAGCCGGGGGGAACAGCGGCTGATCGCCATCCACGCGGTCGCGCCCGGCTCCCCGGGGCAAACCAAGCCCACCGCGGCCCGGTACGATATCCGGCCCGGCACGCAGCCGAAGCTGTGGGACTATGAGGACAGCGAGAAAATGCCGGCGCCGGAGCAACGGATCGAAGTGCTTCAGAAGCTGGCCAGGCAACGCCAACCGCCGCTGCAAGCCTTCACGTTCGTTCTCGGCGGGGACCCTGACACGTCCGTCCGGCGGGCGGCGCTCGGCCTGATCGCGAACCTCCCGGGAGAGGAGGCGCATCGGATCGTAATTCAGTCGGTTGCCGATGCCGACCCCGAGCTGCGCATCGATGCACTGCGTGCGCTGTCGGCGGGGGGCGACAAGCCGGTCAACCTGCTGGCGCAGGCCGTCAAGAGCGACGGAGAAACGAGCGTCCGGGTTGCCGCCATCACCATGCTGGGACGGCGCGATGGCGAACTCGCCCGCGCCGTTCTGGAAGGCGCGCGCAATGATCCCGACCCGCAGATTCGCGATGCCGTGGAGCAGGCCTTAGCGCGATAAGGCGCTGCGCTATCAAGAGCTCAGCGTGCCCCGCAAGGAGGAAGGGCAAAGGGGACCGGCACCTGCGAGACGTTCGCCCGCCGGTCATCACACGCCATCTCCAGTCTAACTGCCACGCGACCTGCCGACAGCCCCATGCTCGTACCACCGGCGCGTGGTTTTGGTGAGGTGAACCACCGATAGCATCACCGGCACCTCCACCAGCACCCCCACAACAGTGGCCAGCGCCGCACCGGACTGGAAACCAAACAGCACGATTGCGGTCGCCACCGCGAGTTCGAAAAAGTTCGATGCACCGATAAGTGCCGAAGGCGCAGCCACACAATGAGCCACGCCGAGGCACCGGTTCAGCCAGTAGGCTAATCCGGCGTTGAAATACACCTGAATGAGGATCGGGATCGCCAGGAGCAGAATGATCAGTGGCTGGGTCAGGATCTGTTCGCCCTGGAAGGCGAACAACAAAACGAGCGTCGCCAGCAGCGCCAGCAAGGAGAGCGGCTGCAGACGAGCCTGTGTGCTGCGCAGCGCCGCCTCTCCCCGTGCGAGCAAAATCCGGCGCCAGAGTTGGGCGATGATGACGGGGACGACGACGAACAGCCCGACGGAGATCACCAGCGTCTCCCAGGGCACGACGATCGACGACAGTCCAAGCAGCAGCCCGACGATCGGCGCGAAGGCGACGATCATGATGGTGTCGTTCAGCGCCACTTGGCTCAACGTGAAATGCGGTTCGCCGTCACACAGGTTCGACCAAACGAACACCATTGCCGTGCACGGCGCGGCCGCAAGGATGATCAAGCCGGCGATGTAGCCCTCGATCTGGCCTGCCGGCAGCCAAGAACGAAACAGCCAGCCGATGAAGAGCCATCCCAACAGGGCCATCGAGAAGGGCTTGATCGCCCAGTTGATGAACAGTGTCACACCGATGCCGCGCCAATGCTCCTTTACCTCGCGCAAAGCCGCGAGATCAATCTTGAGCAGCATGGGAATAATCATCAGCCAAATCAGGACGGCGACGGGCAGGTTAACCTGCGCGATCTCGGCACGACCTATGGCCCGGAAGGGGTCTGGAAACCAGTTGCCAAGTGCGATCCCCGCCACGATGCACAGCGCGACCCAGATCGTGAGATAGCGTTCGAATAATCCCAGGGCAGCCGGGCTGTTCGCCGCCTCGGTGAAGGAGCGCTCGGCGGGGGCAGCGATGTCGTTTGCGGTCATGGGCTTTGCCTTTGATTCCGCAGTCTGAATACGATTCGGATACGTCGAAGACCCCGGGCGAACTACCGGACCCGCTGACCCACCCCGTCGACGACGGCCTCGCCATCTTCCTTGCTGAACGCGGCCTGCTGCGGATCTGGGAGAATTTCCAGCACAAGCTCGGAAGGGCGGCACAGCTTGACACCGAGCGGGGTGACCACGATCGGCCGTTCGATCAGGATCGGCTGCTGGACCATCAGGTCGATCAGCGCGTCGTCCGTGAACTTCGGATCGTCGAGACCCAGTGCGTCGTAGGGCGTGCCCTTGCGGCGGAGCACCTCGCGTGGGCCAATGCCCATACGCTGCAGCAAATCGACCAGTTCCTCGCGCGATGGCGGTGTCTTCAGATACTGGATGACGCGGGGCTCTTCACCCGAGTTCCTGATCATCGCCAGCACGTTCCGAGACGTGCCGCAGGCTGGATTGTGATAGATCGTGATCATCGTGCCGGCTCCTCCACTCCCAAATCCGCAGATCTCTGGATGTCCTTGGCAACAATCGTCGGTCAGAAAAGCGATCAGCCGGCGCATCCCCTCAGCGTCAACAGAATAGATAATGTGACGCTCGCGCCGCCAGGAGTTGAGCAGCTTTGCCCGCTCCAGTTGCGCCAGGTGATGCGACAGCGTTGACGGCGGCAGACCAATGTCCTGGGCGATAGCTCCGGCAGAGAGCCCCTTGGGGCCCTGCGCCACCAGCAGGCGGAATACCGCAAGGCGATGCTTCTGCGCCAGCGCTGCCAAGGCGGTAATGGCTGCATTTGCTTCCATATTTGCGGTTATATCGAAATGATTAGTTTTGGTCAATGGAGCGCCGCATGGGCATTGCTTGTACGCTGGCACCGGAGTCGTTTTTTTATGGACGCGCCAGCGCCTCTTCCTCGATGCGGATGCGATAGGCGAGCAGGAGCGCGTTCGCCACGCTGAAGATCACAGCGATCTTCCAGGCGCCGAAAGCCAGCGGCAGTACGGCGATTTCAGCCGCGACAACGAGATAGTTGGGGTGACGCAGCCACCGGTAAGGACCCCGGCGGATCAGCGGCGCCCCCGGCAACGTGAGGACGCGCGTTGTCCAGAACGGACCAAGACTGGCGATCACCCACAGCCGTGCCAGTTGCAGCAAAGCGAACAGCACGAGAAGCGGCCAGCATACTGGAGCATCGGCGGGGACGAACACGCCCAGGGCGAGCAGCCAGGCGCCGTGCAGCAGAAAAAACAGCGGGTAATGCCCGGCGCCCGCCTCGATGGCCCCAGCCGCCCGCAGCCGGCGCTCGTTGCGCCTGGACCAGGCAATCTCGGCAAGGCGCTGCACCAACACCAACAGAACGAGCTGCTGGCAGAGGGTCATTCCTCGTCATCGCCTCCTTCTCCGCCGTTCTCCAGCAGGACGAAGGCGGCTGTGAAACC
>DAIQPV010000271.1:0-4453 GCA_036787145.1 Rhodospirillales bacterium | reverse complement strand
CAGCAGGCAGAGGGCGGACGCCGTGGCGCCGAAGAGTGCGGCGAACCGCACCGCTCCCAGAACCGTCTCCCGCCAGGATGCGGCGGGCCGCCGGAAGCTGCGGATCGCCGCAAGAAGAGTGATCGCCGGCAGCGGTAAGAGGCGCACCTTCTCGCCGGCCAGCGCTTCCATGACCAGCGCCGCCGCGGCCATGCCGGTCGTCACCCGGAAAAACAGGATCACCCAGTCGAGGACCGTTCGACTGGCGTCAATGCCGTCGTCGAGCCCCTGCGCGAGCAGCATCCCCGCAAACGCTGTACCGAAGGCAAGGCCGATCCAGCGGGCCGCCGACAGCCGCGGCGCCCGGCAGACGGCAGGCACCAGCAGCAGCATCCCGAGGCCGGCGGAAGCACCGAACAGCAGAAGCCACTGCGGCTCGCCACTGACCGGCCCCCGCAGGGCGAACTTCGGCTGCCGGCTGCTGTCAAGAAGGCCCCAATGCCCCCCCACCGTTCCCTCCAGCTTGCGCTTCCAGGGCTGGTCGAAGGCCTCGATCAGATTGAGATCGATGCCGTTCTTGTCGGCGGCGACCATCAGCTCGCGGACGAACCGCGCCTGTTCCACCGCGCCCGGTCGCGCGCCTTCGCGCATCCTTCCGGCAGACGGCCAGCCGGCTTCGCCGATGAACACGCGCTTGCCGGGAAACCGGTCGCGGATCTGCTGCCAGATGTCCACGACATGCGGCACCGCCTCGCCGATCGCGTGCGGCTCGTCTTCCCAGTAGGGCAGCGTGTGGATGGTGACGAAATCGACGGCTTCCGCCACGCTTGGGTTCTTTTCCCAGAATTCCCAGACGTCGGCATACGTCACCGGCATCGGCACTGCCGCTCGCACCCGTTCGATCATCGCCTTCAGCTCCGCGGCCGGCTGCTCCTGACGAAGCAGGACCTCGTTGCCGACGATCACCGCTTTGACGACATCCGGGTAGCGCCGGGCGAGGTCGATCACCCCCGACAGCGATTTCTCGTTCTTTTCCCGCTTGGGTCCGATCCAGGCTCCCAGCATCACCGTCATACCGAGATCGCGGGCGGCCGCGGGAACCTCGGCCAGCCCCTGATCGATCGCATAGGTGCGCACGCACGAGGTGATCGAGCGGAGCCTTGCCAGGTCGTCGGCGATCTGTGCCGCGGGAATCACCAGGCTTTCGTCGAAGGGCGACTGCCCGTCGCGATAAGGCGCATACGAAACGCAAGGGACCTGCAGCGAAGGCGCGTCGGCAACCGGCACCGGCCGGCCCTGCATCCACCAGTAGCCGAGCAGCGGCAGCAGGGCGAGGGCGAACGCAGGCACAACAAACCAGCGGGACATAAGGATAAAGCCTAGCCGATCGTCTGGGCGGGCTTCTCTAGCCCATCCTCCGGCCCGCTGCCAGAACTCCAGGGCCTCCTGCGCGTAAATCCTGGGTCGCGAGGCGCGGTGGCGCCACCTCCGGCTTAAATCATCATTCGCGAAAATCTACCCTTAGTAGAGGCCCCCGGCACCTTCGGCGCGGCTGCCACACAATCGGCCTGTTTGCGCGATTCCGCCCAATCGATAGCCATAATCCTGCTGTTTATCCGTTCCGTCGCGCCGTTACCGGTGCTTCCAAATCAGCGTATTGCCACACGAAAATAGCCTGTACGAGGTAAAACGGGGCGATTCTTTGTCATGCTGTCTGAGGTTCACGGATGGGCTGTGGAAGCCGTCCCGCAACCTCTTTCAGCAGCCGGGCAACGGAGTTCACGAGGTAGCGACGCGCGACGCAAGACACGCCAACGATCTGAGCGAAAGGCCTCTCGATGAAGTACCCCCTGGCTGCCCTGTGCTGGCTGATCCCGGCCCTCGCGACCGCCGCTCCGGCATCTCCGCCGTCACCCCCGGCGGGCTATTCCCTTCCGACCAGCGCCGTCGTCGTCGCCAACGGCGCCCAGCTGGCGGCTGCGCTGGCCAAGGCAACCCCGCAGAATATCATCCTGCGCGACGGCACCTACACGACGAGCGGTTATTTCAACAGCTCCTGCGGACATCGGCTCTACGCGCAAAACCTCGGCCGTGCCGTGCTCACCTCGGGGCTCAGCATCGGCAGCGACAGTTGCGGACAGGGCGCCATCGTGCGCGGCCTGAAATTCGCGATCACCAATGTAAACAAGTCCGTGATCCCCTACACGCCGCTCAACGTCAACGACACCTCGGTCATCGAGGTGTGGGGGAATGCCCGCAACGTGCAGTTGCTCGACCTCAACATCGCCGGCAACAAAGTGGTCGGCAACGGCATTTCCGCCCGCCAGCCGGAAGGCCTGCAGATCAAGCGGGTGATCGCCGCCGGCTTTCGCAGTGTCGGCGTCTTCGTCGATGCGGACAGGTTCGGCTTGACCGTGGCAACGCCGCCGGTCCTGGAAGACCTCACCATCCGCCACGTCTCGCGGCCGGTGCCCAAGTCCTCGGACGGAACGTCGGAAGCTTGCCTCTGGGTCGGCAACACCGCAACGGTGGCCCGCGTGAAGGTCCGCAATTGCGCCTGGACCGGCGTCTGGACGGGAACGGCGGTCAGGAACGCCCTGTTCTCCGATATCGACATCGACGTCTCGGCGCTCGGCATCGGTCTCTACATCGAGCATTACACCACCAACACCACCTTCCAGCGGATGAAGATCGGGCCCAACCTCAAGCTCGGCGCCATCTGTGAATGGGCGGATCCGGCCTGGAACTCCAAGCCCGCGTGCGATGGCGTTATCCTGCAGGATTCGACCATCGACACCACGTGCGCCGGCTTCTATCTCGACGAGGGCACAAGGAATACCACCGCCCGGCGAACGACCTTCCTCAACCAGGCGAAGGGCGCGTTCGCGACGACCAACGGCGCCCACAACATCCTCAGCGACACCCGAGGCAACGATTATTCCGGCATGAAGCCGGGGGCGCAGATCGTGTTCGAAGAGAACAACCCCTGCCATTGACCGGATCCGAGCGGGCGCCGTCTTTTCGGAGGCGCCCGCATGTCGCTGGTTTCCGGTCCGGACGGAGCAGCGGCGGGCCGCAGCCTGCGCCGGTTGGCGGGAGAGCCGGCGCTCTCCGATCCGAATTCCTTACGTGCCTGCCACACGCATAAGAAGAATAGCTGTGACAGCGTTCACTTTTTTTCACCCCCATACTCGCTAGAGTATAGCCGCTAAGGTTACAACTCGCAGAGAGAGCATTGCCGGGGTCGGCTCGGTTAGAGCCCTCCGGGATGCGCGGCGCGGGGGTCCATGAACGAGACGACGCTGTCAATGCCCCGATGCCCGAGAATGACGGCAGTCCTGATCGTTGCCGTCTTCTGTCTCAGCAGCATCGTCATCATCGAGCCCGCGCCCTTCGACGTCGTCTTTCTCCTGCTTGCCGCCATGACCGTCGCGCAGGCGAATCCGGTTCTGCACCGGGACCTGTGGCTGCCGGCGGCCGCACTGGCAGCTTTTGCCCTGTGCAATGCCATCTCCGGAATGTTCGCCACCGACGTTCCTTTGATGCTGCTGTTCATGGCGGTGACGTTCTTCCTGATCCTCGTCGCCGTGGTGATCTTTGCCCTCATCGCGACCTGGCCGGAAGCGACGCACACGATCCTCATCGGCTACTGCCTCTCTTCGCTGGTCTCGACGGTGATCACGCTTGCCGTTTTCGCCGGGCTGCTGCCCTTTGACGTGGTGATGTTCGACGACAGCCGGGTTCAGGCCTTCTTCAAGGACCCGAACGTCTACGGCCCTTCCCTGGTCGTCTCGATCCTCTACCTCGTCGCCCTGCTGGAGTACCGTCCGCGCTGGCGGGCAGGCATCATCGTCGCGTTGCCGACGCTGGTTCTGGGGGTGGTCTTCTCGGCGTCGCGCGCCGCCTGGATGAACCTTGCGATGTCGCTCACCCTCTACCTGGGCCTTCGCGCCTGGGAGAGCCGGGGCCGCGGCCTGGGACGGTACTGGCTCATGGCGGGCGGCGTGCTGTTCCTCGTCGCCGGCGGCGGCGTGGCGGTGGCGACGCTGACCGACTACGGTAACTTCATGAACGAGCGGGCGGCGATGCAGGATTACGACGCCGACCGCTTCGGCGCGCAGCACGAAGGAATTGAACGGGCCTTCGAGGATCCGCTTGGCCTCGGCCCCGGCCAGTTCGAACCGCGAATCGGCGTGCTCGGTATCAGCGCGCACAGCCTCTACGTGCGCACGCTTCTCGAAAATGGTCTGGCCGGTCTCGTCTCCGTGTTCGTGTTCTTCGGCCTGACCGTGCTGGTGGCGTTCAGAAGCGCGCTCGGCGGCGGGCCGTTGGCGGCCTGCGGTGCGGTGGTCGCGGCCTCGCTCGTCGGCGTGCTGTTCAACAGCGCCGTCGTCGACACGCTGCACTGGCGCTCGCTGTGGATCCAGGCAGGGCTGGCGTGGGGACTGTATGCCGTCTGTCTGCAACGACTGGC
>DAIQPV010000270.1:0-4462 GCA_036787145.1 Rhodospirillales bacterium | reverse complement strand
ACCATCGAGATCGGCGCGGGTGCGTGCGCGGTCGAGCTTGCTTGCGATCACATAGGATGAATTGGCCAGATAGCCCAGCAAATCGGCCTGTTCGAAAATCCCCTCGATCTCGCCGCCCCGCGTCACCACCACATGGCGAATGGCGTTCTCGGTCATCAGCACCAGGGCATTGAACAGAAAATCTTCCCGGTCGATGGTGCAAAGGTTGTACGTGGCGAGGTCGCCGATTGGCGTGGAATCCGGCAGCCGCATCAGCAGGGAGCGCTCGCGCACGTCGCGTTCGGTAAAGATGCCTATGGACTCGCCGCGACGCACCAGCAGGGCCGAGACTTCCCGAGCGCGCATGAGACGGGTCGCGTCCAGAATCGACGTCTCGGGGCCGACGAAGATCGCCGGATGCAAGTTCCTCTCGCCGAGACGCGCCAACAGAAATGACGACGCCTCGCGTTGTTGCTGCACCGCCACCAAAGCATCGAGACGGCGACCAAGGTCGCGCTGAAAATGCTCGCGGAAGCGCGCGTTGCTGCGACACAGCGCGTGAAACAGCTGCACCGGCATCTGATAGCAAAGGCTGCGCTCGCGGGAGACGAAGCTGTTTTCGCTCCGCCCATTGATCAGAGCCATTGAATCGAAGCTGGAACCCGCCGCAAAGAGACCAACGGCGCCACTCTGATCGATCTCCTCGACGACGCCTTCGGCAACGATGTACAGCGCATGGGGCGCGTTCAGCCTCTCCTGGATCATTTCGCCGGGCGCATAGTTGGCCGGTGTCAGCGAGTCTGCGACACGCGCGAATTCGTCGCGGGTCAGTTGGCTGAAGGGAGCTACGGTGACTATGAAGCTTTCCGCTTCCGGATTGATCATCCCCGCCCCCTTGCTTTCGTCGTTCTTCCCGGATCGCCTCCGACCCCGCTGGGGCGGGATGAAGGGTCTGCTAACGGACGGGAAGCCCCTGGCTTTCGGCGGAAAGCAAGAGCACCGCCGATTGGTGCCCTCCTGCCCTGGCGGCTGAACCGACCGGCAACCTAGCACGCGGCGGCTGTCTGCAACAACGCAAACAGGCCGGAGGATTGCTCCTCCGGCCTGCAGCATGGGCCCGATCGGGAAGGATCGGAAAAGAGTGCTCGGCGTCTTACTCGGCGGCCGCGCCACGCGGCTCGCCCAGCACCGCCCGGCGTTCGACTTCGGCGAAACCCTCCTGCGCCGAACGCTCTGGCGCCAGCAGGGACACGATGATCCCGACGAGGAACGCACCCGTCATTGTGTAAATGCACGGATTCTTCAGCGGGAAGTAAAACCACTGGCTCTTGATCGCCGCGACAGCCGCCTGGTAGGCAGCAACCACATCCGCCGGAGAGCCCGCTGGCGGCGCCTTCGGGCCCAGCAGATCAAGCTGTATCGTCGGTCCGCAGTAGATCAGCACCAACGTCGCAATGGTGCCGAAGAGGATACTGCTGACGGCCCCCCAGGTGGTGAACCGCTTCCAGAACACGGACATCACCAGCGCCGGGAAGTTTGCCGAAGCCGCGATCGAGAATGTCAGACCGACCATGTAGGCGACGTTCTGACCCTCGAACACGATCCCCAGCAAAATCGCGGCAATGGCGAGGATGATCGACGAGGCGCGCGCCGCCACCATCTGCTCGTGCTGCGGAGCGTGCCCGCCACGAATGACATTGACCCACAGGTCGTGGGACAACGCACCCGCGCCGGCCAGCGTTAGGCCGGCGACCACCGCCAGTATGGTGGCGAAGGCTACCGCACAGATGAAGCCGAAGAACACGTCGCCGGCAATCACCTGGGCCAGCAGCGGAGCCGCCATGTTGCCGCCGCCGCCGACCGCGAGGATGTTCTTCTGTCCGACCAGCACCATCGCGCCGAAGCCGAGGACGAACGTGATCAGGTAGAAGAAGCCAATCCAGATGGTCGCCCACATCACCGAGACGCGCGCCGCCTTGGCGTTCGGCACCGTGTAGAAGCGCATCAGGACGTGAGGCAGACCCGCCGTACCGAACATCAGCGCCATGCCCAGAGAGACGGCATCCCAGGCTCCGGTGACGACTTTCGTCCCAGGTTCCAGGACCTTCTGGCCGTAGCAGAACATCTGCGAACCCGCAGGTGCCGCCGGATCGCAGCCGGTCGACGCGGCCTGCGCGAACAGATTGATCGGGTTGAAGCCGAATTTGCTCAGCACGATCAGCGCCATCGCCGTGGCCCCGCCAAGCAGCAGCCCGGCTTTGATGATCTGCACCCAGGTGGTGGCAATCATGCCGCCGAACAGCACGTAGATCATCATCACGCAGCCGACGATGATCACCGCCAGCGTGTAATCGAGTCCGAACAGCAGCTTGATCAGCGTCCCGGATCCGACCATCTGTGCGATAAGGTAGGTCAGTACGACGGCCATGGTGCCCAGGGCAGAAGCCACACGCACCGGGCGCTGCTTCAGCCGGTAGGCCACGACATCGGTGAACGTGTATTTGCCCAGGTTGCGCAACGGCTCGGCGATCAGAAACAGAATGATCGGCCAGCCAACCAGCCATCCGGTGGAATAAATCAGGCCGTCAAAGCCGTTCATTGCCACAAGACCGGCGATGCCAAGGAAACTCGCGGCACTCATATAGTCGCCGGCAAGTGCCAGCCCGTTTTGAAAACCGGTGATTGACCGGCCGGCGGCGTAAAAGTGCTCCGTTGTCTTGGTCCGCCGCGCCGCCCAATAGGTGATAACCAGGGTGGCTCCGACAAAGATGAAGAAAAACAGAATTGCCGTGTAGTTGGTTCCCGCTTCCATGGCTCACCCCCGTAGATGCGCAAGTTCATGGATCTCGTGATCGTACTTGGAGTTGGCCCAATTGACGTAGACCAGCGTCAACACCCAAGCGGCAACAATCACCAATGCGCCGAGAAGGATTCCCAGCGAGAGGCCTGGCACGGCTACCCCCGAGGCCAGTGTCCCACTGGCCAGGATCTTGCCCAATAACGGCTTATCAAACGCGACCAGTAGAATAAACCCATAATAAGCGACAAGCATGAGAATGCTGAGCCAGATGGCGATCCGCCATCGCTTAGCGGCCACCGCGTGGAGCCGCGCTTCTGCTTCGTTCATTCACTCCCTCCCAGGATGAGGCCACCACTCGGCCAAGTAGTCTACGACACAAGTTTAACCCATTCTACGGGCAAGTCAATGGCACTGGGACTTCAGTCCCCAGTGCCCCGTATCACCACCCTCACACATCACTTGACATTGCCCCGTTGGGCCATTTTTCCCTATTTCCTCACGAACCTTGGTCGGCTCGTCTCGTTTTTGATTTAGAAGCTCTTCTTGCAGGGTTACCGTGCCCCCGCCTGCCCTCCTAAACTTGGACTCGGCATCGAGGAATCGCCGATGTCGTCAACCAGTGCTTCCACATTCTTCGCAGGAACCGTCGCCATTTCCATGCGGTAGGCCAAAAACCACAGCAGAGCGACGCCGAGTAACCAGAAGCAAATCTGCCAGGCCCAGATTGAGGGAATGCCGAAAGTCCAGCCGTCGCGGCCGGCCGTTGGCTCTCCGAATATCCAGTTTCCGATAACCACCCCGGGCCCGATAGCCAGCAGAAACCAGGCGATCGTCAATGCCCAGGCCAGCGGCACCAGCCGGCGCTTTTCGGCGGAGAGCTGCGTGTGCTCGCGCAGGAAGGCATGGAACTTCATGCGGTGACTGCGTTGTCGGCGTTCCTGCGTGAGGGCGGAAACGATGATGCACACCGAGACGTTGGCAAGGATGCCCCAGCCCGCGGAGTGAATGGTCAGCGGCCAACGGCCCCAGGGCAGCGCATCGCCGAACACCGTCTGTCCGACGGAGTCGGTGAGCGCCACGCCGGCCAGCCCGGCGGCCAGCCCCCAGGTCGCTCCAGGACGACTGACCCACGGGATGTAGCAGATGGCGGCCAGCGGCACCCACATCTGGAAACCGAAGGCAACGGCGAGGCCGCCGAGGAGAACCAGGGCGTCGCGAGAATACGTCGCCACCAGCAGTGCACAAACGACGATGAAGGCGATGCCCAGCCGGCCGAACAGCTTTTGCGTAACGTGCGTCGCTCCCGGATTGAGATATCGCTTGTACAGATCCCGGGTCAGGATGCCGCCCGCCGTGGACATGTAAGCCGCGCCGGTCGACTGCATCGCACCCAGCGCACAAACCGCCAGGAGACCCACCAGCCAGGGCGCGCTTTCCGCAATCAGGTTGAAGTAGTGTGGAACAAGGGCGTCCGGATTTAGCGCGACCGTGGACGGTATCATCGTCGTATCGATCGCCATTCCGGCCTCGTTCACCAGCGGATTGGCGCCGAGAAACTGCGCGGCCATCCCCTGGATGGCCGTAAAGAAGATCAGGGTCCCGCCGATCCATGCCGCCGAGGCCCAGACGGCCTGGGGAGCGAACGGAGCGGGATTGCTGTTCGAGAACGCCCACATGGTGAAC
>DAIQPV010000005.1:0-29410 GCA_036787145.1 Rhodospirillales bacterium | reverse complement strand
CCGTTGATGGAGGACGTCTAACTCGGACTGAGGCTGACCCGGGCCGGACCGACCCTTCACCTCGGCCTCAACGGCGTCACGTCGGCGCGACGCTGGCGGCCGGGCGGGCAACGGAGCCGCGCCCTGCTTATCATCCGCCTGACCGGACGCTATCTCTTGTCCCGGCGCCGGCCAGCGCTCGCGCGGACGCTCTACGAGGACTATTACGGCACCAAGCCGATAGCGGCCAAACGCCCGGACGGCGGAGAATCGCGATGCTGAGCAACCCGATCCGCACCTATTACCACTGGCTGCATGGGCAGTGGCCGGCGGGTATCGTCGAGAAACTGCCGCTGGTCGGCGAGCGCGGCCTCACCAGCGTGCCGGGCGTGCGGATCGTGGGCGATCTGACCGGGATCCCGCTGGTCAAATTCTCCGCCGACAGTGGCGCAAACGCGGTGCGCGCCATCCTCGCAGAACGAGACTTCAAGCCCGGCGGCGGGGGCGCCGAGGTCCTTGACATCGCCATCATCGGTGGTGGCGTCAGTGGGTACGCCGCGGCCAAGGAAGCGGCCAGAGCGTGCCTCCGCTTCGCCCTCTTCGAAGCGCAGGAGCCGTTCTCGACCATCGCCAACTTCCCCAAGGGCAAGCCGATCTATACCTACCCGACGGAGATGACACCGGCGGGCGAGATCCAGTTCCATGCCACGGTCAAAGAGGCCCTCCTTGACGAACTGCGAGAGCAAACTACGGAAATCACGCCGGTTCCCCTCAGGGTGGAAAAGATCGAACGCCGCGGGGGGCTGCTGTATCTGAGCGCGGGGAACACCACGATCGGGGCGCAACGGGCGATTGTGGCGATCGGTCGCAGCGGCAACTTCCGCAGGCTTGGCGTGCCTGGAGAGGATCTCGACAAGGTTTACAACCGCCTGCATGACCCCAAGGATTTCGCAGGCCGTGCGGTTCTTGTCGTTGGCGGTGGTGACTCGGCGCTCGAGACGGCGATCGCGCTCGCCTGCGTCGGCGCCCATGTGACGCTCAGCTATCGCAAGAAGGCGTTCGCCCGGCCGAAGCCCGAGAACGTCGAGAAGATCGGGATGCTGGTGGCCGATCCCGAGGCAAGCGTGGGTGTGGCGCAGCCAACCTCGGAGCGGGTCTCGACAGCGGCGCAGCCGTGGATGCGGGGCGAAGCGGGGGCAGGGTCACTGAACCTTCTGCTCGGCAGCAGGCTGACGAGGATCGAACGCGATGCCGTCCAGCTCCTCGATGCCGACGATCAGGCCCTCAGGCTGCCGAACGATGTCGTCTTCGCAATGACCGGACGGGAGGCGCCGCTCGATTTCTTCCGGCGAAGCGGCATCGCCATCGCATCGGAATGGACGCCCGCGACGTGGGCTAAGCTTGCGGCGATGCTCCTCTTCACCATCTGGCTGTTTCATTGGAAGAAGTTTGGTTTCACCATCGGCGGCAGTCCGTTCCCACAGTTGAACCTGGCGGTCCTCAACCCCCTCTCTTGGGTCCAGGCCTTCATCGACGCCGTCGGTTTGACAGCGGTCGATCACCGCAGTCTGATGTTCACGGTTCTGGATTCAGCAAGAAGTGCGGGTTTCTGGTACGCCCTCCTCTACTGCGTAATCGTGATCGTCTTCGGCGTCCGCCGCATCCGCCGGCGACGAACCCCGTACGTGACCTGGCAAACGACTTTGTTGGTCGCGATCCAGTGCATCCCGCTCTTTGTCCTGCCGCAGATCCTTCTGCCCTGGATGGGACGCAACGGTTTTTTTCATGACGGTGCCCTCCTGCAACCGTTTGCGGATGCCTTTTTCGAGCGCTACGACGCGCTGGGAGAGGAGCGGGCCTACTGGCGCGCCTACGGCTTTGTCCTCGCGTGGCCGCTATTCATCTATAACTGGTTCACCGATCAGCCGATGTGGGGCTGGCTGGTCGTCGGCGGCATCCAGACGTTCGCTCTGATTCCCGTCCTCATCTATTACTTCGGCAAAGGCGCCTATTGCGGCTGGATCTGTTCCTGCGGAGCGCTGGCGGAAACCCTGGGAGATCGCCACCGACACAAGATGCCGCACGGGCCCCGGTCGAACCGCCTGAACATGATTGGTCAGGTCTTCCTCGCCTTTGCCGTTGTCATCCTGATCCTCCGCATCCTCTCCTGGATCGCGCCCGAGACGTCGGCCGGCACCCTCTATCAGGCTCTGTTGGCCGGCATCCCGGTCCTGAACTTCGAATACTTCGTAGACTTGCTTTTCGCCGGCATCATCGGCACCGCCTTCTATTTCCACTTTTCCGGCCGCGTCTGGTGCCGCTTCGCCTGCCCGCTGGCGGCGCTGATGCACATCTATGCGCGGTTCTCGAAGTTCAGGATTTTTGCCGAGAAGAAGAAGTGCATCTCCTGCAATGTCTGCACGTCGGTTTGCCACCAGGGCATCGACGTCATGAACTTTGCCAACAAGGGCCTGGGCATGAGCGATCCGGAATGTGTCCGCTGCTCGGCCTGCGTGCAGGCCTGCCCGACGGGCGTGCTCTCGTTCGGATATCTCGGTCGGGACGACAAGCCGGTCTATGATCGCCTGTCGGCAAGCCCGGTGCAGGCGCGGGAGAAGAAAGGCCCGACCCCGGATCAGGACGGTTTATCGCCGGCAGACTTGCCCCAGAGGGCGCGCACGCGCTGATCGCGCCCGCACCCGGCTCGATAGGTATTATAGCGCAGCGGGTTCTTTTGGTAGAAATCCTGGTGATAGTCCTCGGCCGGATAGAACTGGGTTGACGGCGCGATGGAGGTGGCGATCGGCTTGCCGAAGCGTCCGCTCCGTTCCAGGGCCTGTTTCGATGCCAGCGCCTGCTGCCTCTGTTCCTCGGTCTCGTAGAAGATCACCGACCTGTACTGCGGACCGTGATCGCAGAATTGCCCTGAGCCATCGAGAGGATCGATGTGCCGCCAGAAATAATCCAGCAGCTGCGGGTAAGTCACCTTCTGCGGATCGTAAACGACCTTCACCGATTCGACATAAGCGGTTCCTCCGGACGACACCTGCTCATAGGTGGGGTCAGGCGTGGTTCCGCCATCAAAGCCGGACGTGGTGGAGATCACGCCGTCCCGCTTATCGAAGTCAGCCTCGGCGCACCAGAAACAGCCGCCGGCAAAGATGGCGGTTGCCGTGGTCGGGGCGTCCGCTGCCGCTGCACCGACCGTGGCCGAAACACAGAGCAGAGCCGTCAAGAGAGCATGGCGTATCACGGGCGCTCTAATCCTTTGCTCATCCCGAGAGGTGTCGTCGGTCAGGCCTGCGGCACGAACTTCAGGGCGACGCCGTTGATGCAATAGCGCAGTCCCGTCGGCGGCGGGCCGTCCTCGAAGACGTGGCCGAGATGACCACCGCACCGGCGGCAATGCACCTCGGTGACGGTCATCCCCCACGATTGGTCGGCCGACCGCCCGACGTTGCCTTCAATAGGCGCCCAGAAACTGGGCCAGCCGGTGCCGCTGTCGAACTTGGTCGTGGACGAGAACACGGCGAGGTCACAGCCGGCGCACAGATAGGTTCCCGAAGCGAACGACTTGTCGAGAGGGCTTGAGAACGCCCTTTCCGTGCCCTGCGCGCGGAGAACCTCGAACTGTGCCGGCGTCAGCAGCTGCCGCCACTTGGCCTCGCTGTACTGGACCTCGAACGGGCCCTGCTGGCTTGCCGCCTGCGACCTCAGCGGCAAGAACTTAGCAAGGGCGGCCCCCATCACCACGACTGCGCCACCCCGAATCACATCCCGTCTGGTCAGCATGACACCCTTCAACCCACGCTGCCGAAGCCTCCGAGACGAGTGTAGCTCCTTACAGCCGCACCTTCAGATCACGACCGCGTCACTCGGCCATTCCCTCGTCGCATGTCTGGGATTGGTCTGGCCACGTTGGAACGCATGAAGCTGGGAGCGCCTGATGGTGGGCGCGGCTGGGATTGAACCAGCGACCCCTGCCGTGTGAAGGCAGTGCTCTCCCGCTGAGCTACGCGCCCAAAGTCCAGCCGGGCCGTCATATAACGGCGGCAGCGAGGACAGTGTCAAGCGAGCCCGGCGATGACGCCCGGCAGCTCCGGGAATTCGCGGAAAACCGCATCGGCGCCGAGACGGTCGGCGGGGACCGGGCTGTAGCCGCCGGCGCGAACGATCACCGGCACCGCGAGGGCGCGCGCGGCCGCCACGTCATTGGGGCTGTCGCCGACCATGACCGTCGCCTCGGCCCCGCCTCCCAAGGCCTCGACGACTGCCAGCAGGTGCCGCGGATCGGGCTTGCGGACGCCGTTCAGGCTGTCGCCACCGATGACCGCGCCGAAATGGCGATCGAGCCCGAGCGCCTGCAGAATCTCCCGGCTCAGCCCTTCAGGCTTGTTCGTGCAGACGCCAAGCGCGAACCCCGCGCCAGCGAGCGTCGCAAGCGTTTCAGGCACGTCGGTATAGGGCCTGGTCAGCCGGGTGGCGCGGTCTCCGTAAGCAGCGAGGAACCGCGCCAACACCGCCTTTTCTTCAGGTTCCGGCAAGGGCGTCGCACCGCTCAGGGCGAGCGCCCTGCCCACCAGCACCGCCGCCCCATCGCCAACGATCGATTCGACTTCGCCGAGGGTCAGCGACCGGGGAGCGACCGCGGCCAATGCATCGTTCAGCGATTCATGCAAGTCCGGAGCGCTGTCTACCAGCGTCCCATCCAGGTCAAAAATGACAATTTTGAAGACGCTCATCGATCCCTTCGGACAAACCGTGTAGAAGAGGACGCGAAACGTTGGCGAGGGGTGATGCGTGTGGCACTTTGACCGCCAGCTTTCTTAATCCTTTATCGACCAGCTTTTAGAGCGGCTCTACAGAGCATGGCCATCCAAAAAACTGCCTTTTTGATCCTGGCGGCCGGGCATGGCACCCGTATGAACTCCAGCCTGCCAAAAGTCATGCACCCGATCGCCGGACGGCCGATGATCCGTCACTTGATGGCGACCCTGGACGCCCTGGCACCTGACCAGCAAGTGGTGGTGATCGGGCCGGACATGCAATCGGTTGCCGACGCCGTCGCACCTTACTCGACCGTAATCCAGCGCGAGCGCCTGGGCACCGGGCACGCAGCGATGACCGCGCGCGAACGGCTCGACGGCTTCGACGGCACCGTTCTCGTCGTCTTCGGCGATACGCCGCTTGTCTCCTCCGAAACGCTCGCCCGGATGATCCGGCAGCGTCAGTCGAGCGCGTCCCCTGCCGTCGTGGTTCTCGGCTTTGAGCCGGCCGAACCGGGCGACTATGGGCGGCTCCTGGTGGGTGCCGAGGGATCTCTCGAGGGGATTGTCGAGGCTCGCGATGCGACGCCGGAGCAACGTCGCGTCAAGCTCTGCAACTCCGGCGTCATGGCGATCGACGGGCGCAGGCTGTTCGGCTGGCTCGACCGGCTGGGCAACGCCAACGCGAAGAATGAGTTCTACCTGACGGACATCATCGCTCTGGCCCGCGCCGACGGGTGCCGCTGTGCCGTCGTCGAAGGCGCGGAGGCGGAACTCCTGGGCATCAATTCCCGGGCGGATCTGGCCGCTGCCGAGCGCGCCGTCCAGGCGCAGTTGCGCACGCGGGCGATGGCAAACGGTGTGACGCTCGTCGATCCGGACAGCGTCTTCTTCAGTTATGATACCGTTATCGGCCGGGACGTGGTGATCGAGCCTTTCGTGATTTTTTCGCCCGGCGTTCGAATCGGCGACAAGGTCCTCATTCGCGGCTTTTGTCATATGCTTGACGTGGAGATCGAAGAAGGGGCGGAAATCGGGCCGTTCGCAAGGCTGCGGCCGGGGGCGTCGATCGGTCCCCAGGTTCATGTGGGCAATTTCGTCGAGATCAAGAACGCCCGGATCGAACAGGGGGCCAAGGTGAATCATCTGACTTACGTCGGCGACGCGCGCGTCGGTGCCGGAGCGAACGTTGGCGCAGGCACCATCACCTGCAATTACGACGGCTTTTTCAAGCAGCATACCGATATTGGCGCGGGCGCCTTCATCGGATCGAACACCTCGTTGATCGCCCCGGTGCGCGTCGGCGACGGCGCCATCATCGGTGCCGGCAGCGTCATTGCCCGGGACGTCCCCGATGATGCGCTGGCGCTGACCCGGGGACCCCATTCGGAAAAGCCGGCGTGGGCCGGTGCCTTTCGGAAGCGGCGGCGCGCCGAAAAAGCGGCGAAGCTGGCATCGAAGAAGAGCTGAACTGGAGACGAGCGCAGCATGTGCGGAATCATCGGCATCATCGGCAAGAATCCCGTTGCTCCGTTGTTGATTGACGGCCTCCGGCGCCTGGAATACCGCGGCTATGACTCGGCAGGCATTGCCACGCTCACCAACGGCACCATCGCGCGGCGCCGCGCGCAGGGCAAGCTTGCCAACCTCGACGCGCTGCTGAAGACCGAGCCGGTCGATGGCCGGATCGGTATCGGCCATACCCGCTGGGCGACCCACGGTGCGCCGACGGCGGTGAACGCCCACCCGCACGGAGACGACCGGGTCGTCCTGGTGCACAACGGCATCATCGAGAACTTCCACGCGCTGCGCCGCGAGCTGACCGCCAAGGGGTGCCGGTTCGAAACGGAGACCGATACCGAGGTGGTCGTGCACTTGATCAGCAGCTTGCTTGCGGAGGGCATGAGCCCGCAGGAGGCGGTGCAGGCGTCGCTCGGCCGCCTCGACGGCGCCTTTGCCCTGGCAATCCTGTTTGCCGGCCATACCGAGATGATGATCGGCGCGCGGCGCGGCAGCCCGCTCGCCATCGGCTATGGCGACGGCGAAATGTACCTCGGTTCCGACGCGTTGGCGCTGGCTCCGCTGACCAGCCGCATCTGTTATCTGGACGAAGGGGACTGGGCCGAAGTGACGCCGGGCGGCGCGCAAATCCATGACGCCTCCGGAGAACTGGTCGATCGCCCGGTCAAGCTGACCGCCGCGTCGGGCGCCCTGATCGGCAAGGGCAACTTCGCCCACTTCATGTTGAAGGAGATCTACGAGCAGCCGGCGGTCATCGGCGACACCTTGCATGGTCTGCTTAACCCCTGGAACGAGGTGGTGGCGCTGCCGCCCCTGCCGTTCGATGCGACGCGCCTGTCAAAGCTGACGATTGTCGGCTGCGGGACGTCCTTTCATGCCGCTCTCGTCGCCAAGTACTGGTTCGAGCGGATCGCCCGCATCCCGACCGAGGTGGACATCGCCTCGGAGTTCCGCTATCGCGGGGCCGACATGCCGCAGGGCGGCCTCGCCCTCTTTATCTCCCAGTCCGGTGAGACGGCAGACACGCTGGCGGCCATGGCGTTCGCCCGCAAGCAGGGCCAGCATGTCCTCAGCATCGTTAACGTCCAGGAAAGCTCGATGGCCCGCCAGGCGGATGCCGTGCTGCTGACCCGGGCGGGTCCGGAAATCGGCGTCGCCTCGACCAAGGCGTTTACCACGCAGCTCACCGTGCTCGCCTGCCTGGTGATCGCGATCGCAGCCAAGCGAGGGACCATAGACCGCGCCGAGGAGCGCCGCCTGTGCCGGGCGCTGACCGAGGTGCCGGGCCGGGCCAACGAGGTCCTCAATCACGACCAGCGGATCGCCGAAATCGCGCGGACGGTCGCCGAGGCCCGCGACGTCCTTTATCTCGGGCGCGGCACCGGCTTCCCGATCGCCCTGGAAGGCGCACTGAAGCTTAAGGAGATCAGCTATATCCACGCCGAGGGCTATGCCGCCGGCGAGATGAAGCATGGTCCTATCGCCCTGATCGACGAGAACATGCCGATCATCGTCATCGCGCCTTCCGACGTCCTTTTCGACAAGACCGCCTCCAACATGCAGGAGGTAATCGCCCGCGGCGGCAAGGTGATTTTCCTGTCGGACAAGGAGGGGATTGAGCGTCTCGGCGACGTTGCTGCCGCGACGGTGGAGTTGCCGTCGGTTGATGCGTTCGTTGCGCCGCTGCTCTACACCATTCCCATCCAGCTCCTCGCCTACCACGTTGCCGTGCTGAAAGGCACGGATGTCGACCAGCCACGGAACCTGGCGAAAAGTGTCACCGTGGAATGAGGCGCGGGAGCGGGCCCCTCGACCCGCCGCCGCGATCACCCTGGCCGCTATTTCGGTGCGCGAAGGTAAATCGGCCCGCCGTCATAGGTGAGGAGCACCGAGCCGCCCTTCGGCGTTAACGGGGCGCCGTAGACGTTGGTGGCGGATCCCCCGGCCGGCAGCCGCAGCTTTGTGATCTTTTTCGGCACCGACATCCAGGCTGCGAGGACAACGTCCGTTGGTCCATCGAAACTCGCCACATTGAGCCAGGGAGGAAGCTGTTCACTCTGCCGCAGCATTCCTCCAAACGACCGGTCCGAAATGGTGGACGCAAGGACTTCCAGGGCGGCCATCGCCGGCTTCTTTTGGATGTCCGTCGTATAGAGCCCGAGGTTGCAGTCGATGACGCGGGCGTCGCTGCACGCGTCCATGAGATTAAAATACGCGTGCTCGACGGGGCCAACGTTAAACCACGTCAGGTAGGATCGGATGACCCTGACGGCCTGGGCATGCCTGCTTGCTGCTGCATGGCCATTGCCGCCCGGATCGAGCGGCGTCGAGGAAATCCCCCATTCGGTTAGTGCCAGCGGCAGCGCCCGCTCGTTCATTTCTTGCCGAACGAGACGACGGCCGCGCAGGATATGCTGCCACCGGCCTTCGGGTTCGCCCACCTTGTTTTCCGTATAGGGATGGATGCCGAGCGCGTCGGCGCCCGCCACCGCGTTGCTGCGGATCATCTCGCGCAGGAAGTCCCAGGGCTCCCAATTACCCCATCCGGGTAAGCCACCGGTGACGATCCTGACGGTGGGACTCACGCGCCTTATCGCGGCGATCGAGGCGGCGAGCAGTCGGCCGTATTCCTTGGCCGATGGGGTGGGTTGCCAGAAATTGGGAAAGCTGGGCTCATTCCAGATTTCGAACGCGACCGGCTCGCCCCGATAGTGTTGGGCGGCCGCTGCTGCGAATGCTGCGAATGCCGCTATCTCGGGGGCGGTGCGCGGTGGCCGGCCACCCGTGTGTAGCGGATGACCGAAGCCAAGCGTAAACAGGACGGTTGCGCCGCTGAGTCTGGCCCGCTGCACCCGTCTGTCGTGAACCGAAAAATCAAATTTTCCAACCACTCGCTCCACGTTCGCCCAAATCATCGGCGTCCGTATGGACGTGAATCCTGATTCTCCCGCCAGCAAACCGTCGCCCGAAACTCCTCTCATAATGTCTTTCAGCGGAAAGCCGGATAGACCGGTCGGCAAGAACTCGTCGATTGCCGGATTGATCGTGATTTCTCCGGGGAAGACGTCAGATAAATTCCGATGAATGCGAATTTCGTCAAACATCAACTTTCCGTTGCTTCCCAACAGTTCGTCTCGAGGGACAATAATTCTTATTTCCTGCACCCCTTGATGGAAGACTCCGTCATTCGCCCCACCTCGATGCCCAACGATCTGATTGGGCAAGGAGATAAAGACGCGGTGCCACGCGTTCAGTGCGCGCGCCGAAAGCGGCAAGGGCGCTGCCTTGTAGGTCAGCCATTGGCCTGTGCCATCCTTCACCTCGTAGGTCGGATCGCACGCCGAACAACTGATCCAGATATCGAGATAATTACCCGGCACGGCGGGAGTGAGCGCCGTGGCAGCCCGAAGCTGACATTCGGAGGCGTTGGCCGGACATCCAAGCTGAAAATCGAGCGCTGCTCCTTGTTGCCGGTATCCGGGGCTGACAGAAAGCTGCCCCATTGCTCCAGACGAGTTTTGTCCGGCTCGGATCTGCCACGCAGAAAGTTCATTCGGATCCTCGAAGCTGTTGATCACGGTCGTCGCGCCCACGGCTTGGTTCAAACCCAGAACACCAAAGGGCATCATCAGCACTATTATTAAGAGCATTAGGCGAATTATATACAATCGTATCATGATCCATATACCCCCAAATGGGTTACACAACCTTCAGTTTGGGGAGAATTATGGCGAAAATATGTCTTCCTAATAAAATAGAGCCTAACTGATCGTCTTGTTGAATGAGATTAAAGAGTTACTCGACGGGGCGCGCGCCTTAGGGGCATGATGACAATATAGCGACATCCACCCCCAAATGATGTGTCTAGCGAGACGATAGGTGCGGCTCGGTACAAGATACTGTATTTTCTCCATGGCTCCGGACTCTCAATCCGGCCAAATATAGGGAGGACACAATCATGGCGCTCCGGACTCGCGGCGTCGCAATTGCGATCCTGGTATTTCTTGCAGGATCGCTCAGCTATACCTGGGCGTCGGCGGAAGAATTGGCGGAAGAGGGATTATCGACCGGAGAGAGCTTCGACGACGTGGAAGAAACCCTCCCCCGGACAATCGACGACCTGCCCAATCCGCCGGTAATTCGCAGTCGAAACGGCGTACTGGAAGCCACGCTGACGGCAGCGCCCAGACGTGTCACCGTCGCAGGGCGCACCTTTACGAGCAACGTCTTCAACGGGCGGTACACCCCACCAACGCTGATCGTGAAACGCGGCGACAAGTTCCGGTTGACGATCGTCAACCATATCGGGCCGGCGGATGTCGAGGTCGATGGGCCGGAACTAACGAACGTCCACTACCACGGGACCGACGTGACACCAATACCGCCAGGCGACAGCGTGTTTGTACGCATTCGGCCCGGCCAATCGTTCGAAAATCGCTTCACTTTCCCGGATGACCATCCGCAGGGCCTGCACTGGTATCACACTCACCTGCATGGGTTCGTCGAGCCCCAAATTCTCTCGGGGCTGTCGGGGATGCTGATCGTCGATGGCGTAATCGCGGACCACTATCCCGAATTGCTCGACTTACGACAGCGGGTCATGCTGCTGAAGGCAAACCTTCTGCCCGACCAGGATCCGAACTCAGCGCTGACCAAAACGATCAACGGCTTCAGTGATCCACCCATTCGCGCGCGCCCCGGCGAGTATCAAATTTGGATGCTGGGGAACCTTGGTGCCGATGCATTCTTCAATCTCGCTCTGGAAGGTCATGAATTCTGGGTACTGGAGCGCGACGGCAACATGCTGCGCAAAGCGGAGAAACAGAAAACCCTATTCTTGCCCGCCGGAGCGCGCCTCACGGTCGTCGTTCGCGCCGGGAAGCCCGGCCGCTACGTCATGCGCTCCCTGGCCACCAACACCGGACCACAGGGAGATCCGAATCCCACCGTGCGTCTCGGTACATTCATCGTCAGCGGCAACCCCGCTCATGACGGAAACATCGCAGCAAGGCTGGAACGGCCAGCCGCCAACATTCCGGGCATTACGCCCCCGCCATCCGAGATCATCACTCTCCCGAGGCACGTCACCAACAAGCGAACCTTCGTCTTCTCCGAGACGGCCAACGGCAACACGTTCTTCATCAACGGCAAGGAATACGACGCACGGCGGATCGACACACGCGTCCCCCTGGGGGCCATCGAAGAATGGACGCTGCTGAACACCAGTGGTGAATTGCACGTGTTCCACATTCACCAGCTGTCATTCCTGGTAACCGAGGTCAACGGCCGCAGGCTCAATCCGCCGGAATTCCGCGATGTGGTCAACCTGCCATACGCCAGCAACAACGTCCCCGGAAAGGTCAAGGTTGTTATCCCCTTCAACAATCCGATCATGGTCGGCAAATTCGTCTATCACTGCCACATCGTCGGCCATGAAGACGCGGGTATGATGGCAAACATCCGGGTTTACAGACCGGGCCAGGCGGACGCCGATACGACGAGCCTCGCCGATGCCGCACCGCCTGCAGGCGTACTTGGCTGGCTTCGTCAACTGGCGGGCCGCAGTCTTGCGTGGGCTTCATTATCCTCGCCGGCGGAAGCAGGCATAGACCGAGACGCGTTGGTACCCCAAGGCGAACTTTGTCTGAACTCCAATCGCACGGAACGAGCGCTGCGGATGCGGGAACGCAGGCTGGCTGCCCAACCCTAAGGACAGCGCCGCAGCCTGGAGAGAATGCTCGGCTGCGGCCTCCCTCCTCGCCCATCAGTTCGGAGCGGAGAGATCGTCCGTTCGCTGCCGTTCCCGCTTACCTGCGCCGTGCGAACCGCACGGCATAGACGGGCGGAAGCGTGTGGGTGACGCACGTCCAGTGATCACCCTGATCCTCGCTGACCCACAGGCCACCGGTCGTCGATCCGAGAGCGAGGCGGTCGCCGGTGTGATCGATGGCGAGCGCATGCCGGTAAACGATGTCGTAAGCGTGAACCTGCGGCAGGCCCTGATCCAGGATATCAAAACTGCGACCGCCGTCCCGGGTTCGGGTAACGACGAGCCTGCCGTTTTGCGGAATGCGCTTCTCGTCCTTGATCTCCGGCACGAACCACGCCGTATCCGGCTCTTGCGGGTGGACGACGACCGCAAATCCGAATGCCGACGGCTCCACGGATGTGATCTCCGTAAACGTCTCGCCCTCATCGGAGGACACGAATATGCCGTTGTGATGCTGAATCCACATTCTCTGCGGCGCCCCCCGGCACTGGACCAGGCAGTGGACGTCCTGGGCAATCGGGTCGTGAACCAGTTCCGGAGGCACGTATTCGGCACGCATTCCTCGGCCCCGCTGCCTCCAGCTCGCTCCGCCATCGGCGGTGAACCAGAGACCCCCCGTCGAAACCGCGATGGTAACCTGCCGAGAGTCGCGCGGGTCGACGCAGATCGAGTGGAGTCCGGGCAGATCGGCTCCCCCTCCTCCCCAGCGCAGCCGATCGGGATGATTCCACAGTGTGGTCATCATTTCCCAGCTCTCGCCGTGATCGGCGGAGCGAAACAGTCCGCCCGGGATCGTGCCGCACCAAATGACGCCGGGTTCCTCCGCGTGCCCCGTCGCCAGAGCCCAGATGCGCACGGTGCTCCACGGCGTCGGCCTTCCCCACATGTCCCGCTCCTCGTGGCCCTCTGGCATCGGGGGATATACGGGGGCGGCGATTTCCTCCCATCCAGCGCCCGTGGAACGGTGGAGCTTGACGCCGAAATGACCGTGGTCCAGCGCGGCATAACAACGCCCGTCGCGATCATCGCTCACCGCAATCGACACGTTGTCGCCGAGGAAGTCGACCCGCTCGATCTCCCAGTCCACAGCCTTTCGCGCGACGGTGAACAGGCCCTTGCGCGTCGATACGAGGATCGTATCGCTCATCTCAACCTCCTGAGAGCGCTTGAAACACGTAGACGGTATCGCTCTCCGACACAGCATCCGTCAGCTTCCTCCGATCGCAGATCGCCTGACCCTCGATGAAGATGATCATATGCTTGCGCAAGGCCGACTGCTCATCGAGCACATAACTGCGCGCCCTCGGGTTCTCCGCAAACACGTTATCGAGCACCTCGCGCACCGTCCGCCCCGGAGCTTCCACCTCGGGGCAGGCGATGTGGCGCTGGATGTTGGAGGTGAAGACCACCCTAGACATGGCACGGCCGGCCTTGGAAACTGGAAGAGGCCTTGGCCATAATCGCACCCCCTCAGTGTGGATCGGCAGGTTCGACGGGTTTCGAATGGTAACGATGACCCGCGTACAACATATGTGATTTCGGTTCAGACGAAGCGAGCCGAAGTCACTGCTGAGACCCCGAACCAACCCCGTCGCGCGGCCAAACCGACGCCATTCGCCGGTCTTGCCGGCCCCGGGCGGGACCCGAACAACGCAATCGGGGGCAGCAGAGCCGGCCCAGAAAGGATCGGAAGAATGAAGGTCGGTGTGATCGGACTGGGAAACATGGGTGCCGGTATGGCGGCGAACCTGCTCAAGGCAGGCCATGATGTGACGGTTTACAACCGGTCGCCGGAAAAAGCCGCAGCCCTGGTTGCCGAGGGTGCGAGCGCCGTGGGATGCGTTGCCGACGCTTGTCGGGGCGATGCCGTGGTGACCATGCTGGCGCACGACGCGGCCGTGGAGGACGCGGTGCTGAGCGAGAACGGCGTCATTGCTGCTCTGCCGGCGGGCGCTGTCCACGTTTCATCGAGCACCATCAGCGTCGCGCTGGCCGAGAAGCTGGCGGTTGCGCACGCAAAAGCCGGCCAGCGGTATGTCGCCGCCCCCGTCTTCGGTCGTCCCAACGTTGCCGCTGCTGGTCAGCTGGTGGTCGTCGCCGCCGGGGAGGCGGCAGCGGTGCAGGCAGCGGAGCCGCTTTTTGAGGCCATCGGCCGGAAAACCTTCATCCTGTCGAGCAGTCCTGCCGATGCCAACCTGATGAAGCTGAGCGGCAACTTCTTGATCGCTTCCGTTCTGGAATCGCTCGGCGAGGCCTTGGCGCTGGTCAGCAAGGCGGGGATCGACGGCCGGCAATATGTAGATATTCTCACCTCGACGCTGTTTAACGCGCCCATCTACGCAACCTATGGCCCGCTGATCGCAGAAGGCAAGTTTCAGCCCGCCGGCTTTGCAGCACCGCTGGGCCTAAAGGACATCTCCCTTGTCCTCGCAGCGGCGCAGGAGCTGCGGGTGCCGCTTCCCATTGCCAGCCTGGTGCGTGACCGGTTCCTTTCGCTGCTTGCCCAAGGGGGCGAGGAGCTGGACTGGTCGGCGATCGGCAGGCTCGCCGCGAGAGACGCGGGGGTCAGGGAAAAATGAGCGATCGGCGGCGTTCTTCCTCCTGATTACCTTGGTGGGAATGGTGACCCAATGGAACAGATAGAACTCGGCACGTCCGGCCTCACCACATCGCGGGTCGGGCTTGGCACCTGGGCAATCGGCGGCTGGATGTGGGGCGGGACCGATGAGGCTCAATCCATCGCGACCATACGCTCCGGCATCGAGCGTGGCATCACGCTGATTGACACCGCGCCGGTCTATGGCTTCGGGCGATCGGAAGAGATCGTCGGCAAGGCCCTGGCCGAAAGCGGCCTGCGGAGCAAGGTATGCCTTGCCACCAAGGTCGGCCTCGACTGGAAGGATGGGAACGTCTTCCGCAACTCGAGCCCGCGGCGGATCCAACTCGAGATCGAGGCCTCGCTGAAGCGCCTGCGCACGGACGTCATCGACCTCTACCAGGTCCATTGGCCCGATCCGGAGACCCCGATCGCCGAAACCGCCGGGGCCCTTGATGATTTGCGGCGGCAGGGCAAGATCCGGGCGGTCGGCGTCAGCAACTATGACCCTGCGCAGATGGATGCGTTTCGCACCGTGGCGAAGCTTGACGCGGTGCAGCCGCCCTACAACCTGTTCGAGCGCGAGATCGAAGCCGACGTGCTGCCCTATGCGGCCACCGCCGGCCTGACCGTCTTGAGCTACGGCGCCCTGTGTCGCGGCTTGCTCAGCGGTCGGATGGCCACTGAGACGATTTTCGACGGAGACGATCTGCGCAAGGTCGATCCGAAGTTTCGAAGCCCCCGCTTTCCGCAATACCTTGCGGCGGTCGAGGAACTCAGGCACCTGGCGCGAGAGCGCTTCGGCAAGTCCGTTCTGGCATTGGCCGTGCGCTGGGTGCTGGATCAGGGCCGGACCATCGCGCTGTGGGGCGCGCGTCGCCCCGGCCATCTCGATCCCGTAGCCGAGATCGACGGCTGGCACCTCGACGCCGAGACCAAAAGCGACATCGACGCAATCCTGAGACGCTGCATTACCGATCCGGTGTCACCCAAATTCATGGCGCCGCCGCTGCACCGGCCCGATTCGCAAGCGGGGTCCTGAGGCGTCCCCAGCGCATGGGGGACGGTTAGGGCTGACTGCGCTTAGGCGTGCCGTTCAGCCAGTCCACGACGACGAGGTCCAGCGGGAGTTGCCGGCGGTGCAGGGTGGGCGGATCAACCGGGGTGATGGCAAGCGGTGTTCCCAGCGAAGCGCCCTTATCGAAGTCGGGGGTGCCGAGAGCATCAAAGCCGGTCATCCGGAACCGCTCGAACACGTAAGGGATGCCGTTGCCGAGCAGCGTCGAGGCCCGGCTGACCACATGCAGATGCAGGTGCGGCTCCGTGGTGTTGCCGGTGTTGCCGACGAGGCCGATAACCTGGCCCTTTCGCAGTAAAGCGCCCTGCCTGACACGGGATCGCACCGATCCCGGCTTCATGTGGGCATAAAGCACCCAGGCGCCGTTACCGATGTCCTGAAGGACGTGGTTGCCGTCGGCATCGGCAATATTGGTGATCGGCCTCGGGTCTTGCGGGACCTGATCGGCAAGCCCGTCGCGCACGACCAGGGCCTTGCCGTCGGCAACGGCCAGCACGGGCTTGCCGTAGATGTGGTAACTGCGGACATCGCTGCGGTCGCCGACAAAGATGCGGTTTTCGTCGTCGATCTGTTCCCAGTCGATGGCGAAGCGCTGCGCCAGCCAGAAGCGCCCATTCAGCGGCAGCAGCGCCCGGACATGGCGAACAGTGTCGCAGCAGCTGTCCCCGGCGATGTAGTTGCGGCCACGAAGCGGTGGTCCGAGGACGACGGCCGGATCGTTTTTCACCGCCGTGAAGGCGACCTTCTCGGTGGGCTGCTCTTCACTCGGTCCACCTGGATCGATAGTCAGATCAACCTCGTGGATGATTGCCGCCGGCACGGCCGCCAGTGTCGGCACCACGACGTGGAGGAACAGCACGCCGAAAGCGGCGCCGTCGAGCCGTCGGCTCAGGTTATCCCGATTGGCGCCGACTGCGAATCGCTTCCCGATCTCCTCGCCGTCGAAGGTGACGATGGTCTTTTCATTCGTTGGATCGACGACGCGAACCTGATCAAGGCGTGCCGCGAAGGGAGTAGCGTTGCTGAACCGGACCTCATAGACCAGATGATAGCGGCCGTCCGAGCCTTGAACCGCCCAAGGCTGCGACATGACCGCGACGACCAGCGGTGTCGGGACCACCAACTGTCGGGGGGCGGTGGTTTCACCCCCTTCATCGGTCCCCATCGCGATGGAGGGCATCAGAAATGCAACCACCGCGACAGCCGACCTGAGCAGCGCCGACGTCCAGGACATCGCAAATGCCTCCCGTGTCCGGCTCCCCCCTTGCCGCTGAGGGTAGCAGGTTGCGGTCGAAAGCCGCAGCGATTCCCAGAGCGGTTGGAAACACCATGCGACCCAGCCCGATGTCGTCGATCGAGACCCGCTGCCGACCGGCAGCTTACGGGCGGCCTCCGCTCAGGTAAACGCGAGCAGGACAGCCTCCGCCAGTCTCTGAGGCCACAAAAAGGTTGGCTTGCATCGTTGCCGCGAGTAGCGTCTGAATTATGCAGCTGGTCACGCATGCTCACCCGCCCTCCGCACCAGATATGGTTTGGCACGCTATTTGCCTAGCATGCGTAACGTCCGGTACGCCGCCAGGGAGAGGGCGAACAGGGCGAAGGCTGAAGAGGCCTGAATCAGCCTGCCATTTGCCGCTTGACGACACGACTCGGTCTTTTTGGAACCAAGCGCGAGAGCTTTATGGACGCTGACACGGCTGACGTGTTTTCTTGCCTCGCTCTGCAAAAAGTCGATTGCTGCGTTTGCGGCAACGACGATGCTATTCCCGCCGGTATCGGCAGGGATTTCGAATATAATACGAGTAATGATAGCTTTCTTGCCGTCAAGTGTAGGGGATGTGGTTTAGTTTATCTTAGTCCGCGCCCTGCAGACTGCGAGTTTCGTCGTATTTATCCTGATTCGTATCACGCTTTCGCTTTTTCGGAATCGTCCTTCGGATTCATCTACAAAGTCAGACGTCGCCTTGAGGCGCGGCGGCTGCTGCAGATCTGCCGTGACCTTCCCGCCGACGCCCGGATCCTCGACGTCGGTTGCGGCGACGGATTTCACCTTGGGTTGCTGCGCGAATTCGGGCCCTCGTCCTGGCGTCTCGAGGGTGTCGATCTCGATCGCCGTGCGGCCACCATGGCGAGCCAACACGGTTTGACCGTCCATCTCGGCACGGTTCAGGACCTGCCGCTGGAACCCGCGTCATACGATTTTGCGTTGATGATCCAGACGATCGAGCATGTCAGCTCACCCCCGGAGGTCTTGTCGGCTGTTCGCGAACTGCTGAAACCGGGCGGCCGACTGCTGATCGTCACCGACAACACGGACAGTCCGGATTTCTCATTGTTCAAGGATCGGCATTGGGGTGGCTATCATTTTCCGCGCCACTTCAACCTGTTCAACCGCAAAGCGCTCTCCCGGCTGGCCCGACAATGCGGGTACGAAGTCGAGGCATTGCGCACGATAGTCAGTCCGGTCAACTGGACCTACTCGCTCCGCAACGCTCTTGAGGACTACGGAGCGCCGCGCTGGCTGATCGAGCAATTCAGCCTGAAAACGCCGATCACGCTCGGCATATTCACGATGTTCGACGGTTTGCATCAACTCTTTGGTCGCGGTGCCCTGTTGCAGGCGGTGATCCGGCGGCCGATATGGGTGGGGGATCGGGATGAGTGAGCTGGGCGAAGCGCCGGCAGTCGTCCTCGGCCGGACTGCGCCGGTGGTGGTGGTGGGGGCCGGACTGGCCGGGTTGCTGGCGGCGAGCGAACTGAATCGACGCGGCATCGAAGTTCTTGTTTTTGAAGGCGGCCCATCAATCGCCGGCATGGCGTCCTCGTTTCAGGACGACAAGGGTTTCAAGTACGATTCCGGCGCCCACTTTCTAACCAACCGGCTGACCGCTGCCCTGGGTATCGATGCCAGTTGTCGAGACGTCTCCTATTATGGCGAATCCGTGCGCCTGGAGGGCACGACTTACGGCTATCCGTTCGGGCTTATGCTCCATCGTCCGAGGTTCGTTGCGTCGGCCTTGGCGAACCGGGTGCGTCCCGGAAAGGCGAGAATGCCACGGAGCGCGGCGGAATGGTTCCGCGCAACCTACGGCGACCGGTTTGCTGACGAGGTTGCCCTGCCGCTGTGCAAAGCCTGGTCCGGCACCGCGGCCACGGAGCTCTCGCCGGACGTGGGTGACAAGCTGAATTCGATCTGGGAGATTCTTTACTTCAGCCTCGTCAAGCGGATGACCAAGCGCGCTGTCGCCATCGGCTACAACAGCACCCAACGGCTGAACTCCCACGTGCGTCTCGTCTATCCGCAGGGCGGGCTCAGCATGGTTTGCGAGACGCTGGCCAAAGACTTGCGGCCGTACATCCAAACCGACGCCCGGGTGGAAGAGATCCACGTCGCCCACAATCAGGTAGAAAGCGTGCGGGTGAACGGTCGGACTATTCCCGCATCCGCGGTGATCAGCACCGCTCCGGTGCACATCCTTCCGCGCCTGGTCACGGGTACCGACCGGCTCGATCCGTACCGCCGGTTTCGCTACCGTGGCATCGTTTCCGTCAATCTCTGCCTGGAAGGCCGCGATCTGCTCTCCGACACGGTAGTGTGGTACCCGAAAGGGGATGTCCCGTTCTTTCGTTTGACCGAAGCGCCGATCTCGATGCCTTGGTTGGCGCCGGCGGGCAAGACGGTGATCACAGCGGATATTGGCGCTCAGCCGGGGGACGCGATGTGGGTGAAGGACAACGACACCCTCGCCCGCGAATGCCTCGCCGGCCTGTGCGGCACGATTGCCGACGCCGAGCAGCGGTTCCAGGGCGCCCATACCGTGCGGTTGCCGACCGCTTACCCGATTTTCCACCTCGACTACGAGGAAGAGCGGCTGGCCTGGAAGTCGGGGACTGGAATCGACGGCCTGTACAGCATCGGCCGTAACGGCGAATTTGCCCATTGGCTGATGGAGGGTGTCTACTGGCGGACGCTCGCGATGGTCCGCCGGCTGATCGCCGCCAGGCAGGGCTCTACACCCGTGTCGCCCCTTCGGCTGTCGGCTGAGTTCGCCGGTAGCGACCCGCTCGCGACGTCTCAGGAGCGGCAGCTGGAGCAGCCAGGGTCGAGCTTATCGGCGTCCGCGGAACTTCTGGCGGTGCCGCCGCGTTAGGCCGGCGAACAGTCAAGCAGGATCGGCTAAGGAAAACGTCTGCGTCGCAAAGACGAAATCGCCCAGGCGGCGATTCGCGGTCAGCTGTGGAATAACCTGGAAATAAGGACGGCATATCCGACATAACCACCGATGGTCAAACCGAACCAAGTGACAACCGCCAGCGATCGACGCAACCGGGGAATGCTCAGCCAAGCTATCGATAGATTTTGTGCGTGATCCAAGACAGAAGTCGCTGGTGCCACGCGCACCTCCGCACCGTCCATTCTCCGCCCCTTATATGACCTGGACTTCGTTCTCTAAACTATTCTGGAAAGCGCTCGCCCGTAACTCGCTATTTAGAGGGCAAGTCAGGATGCCGATCGTAGTACCGTTGGCAGATCCGTCCCTCTACGGTACGTAGCCAGGAAAGCGTTCGTCCCGGAAGCAGGCCAATTTGCCTAACCCAAGTGGGGCTGCCGCAGTTCTCCGGCCGTCCAGGCAAATCTCGACGAACCTGTCGAATTGCTGCATCGCATGGCCCCAGCTATAGGTCTGCTCGACGAATCGTCGCGCTGCCCGCGCCAAGGCGGCCCGCCGTGGGGGCGCAGACAGCATCTCGAGGACCGCCGCAGCAAAGTATTCCGGCATGTCTGCCACCAAGAAATGCTCCCCAGGCTTGGCATCGATACCGGCGGCCGCAAGCCGGCTCGCCACCACCGGAACACCGCTTGCCATGGCTTCGAGGATCTTATTCTGTATTCCTCTCGCAATCAGCATCGGCGCGATGCTGATTGCGGCCCGCTGGAGGTAGGGACGAACATCGGGAACCGTACCGGTGACCTCCACCCCTTCCAGCTTGCCAAGGTTCCGCACCGCCCGAACCGGATCGGCGCCGACGATCGTCAACTTCGCGCCCGGCCGCTCCCGGCGGATGATGGGCAACACGTCTTCGCAAAAACGGCTCATAGCCTGCACGTTTGGATAGTAATCCATGCGGCCTATAAAGCATATATTATTACAATCGTAGTCATTGTAATTGTTGTTTGATTTGAAGTAATCCAGGTCAACTCCATTAGGGAACCACCCGCTCACCCGGGCAGATCCATAACACTGTAAGCTCTGCAGCTCCGCCGCCGTGATACACGTGCAGACATCGAAGTGCGCAGAAAGCTCCGCTTCGGCCGTCCGCAGCTTCGCTGCTTCCAGCCGGTAACCGATCGATAGCGGAAACGGTCGTGTCTGCCCGTACGCCAGCCACTTCTGCGAGTCCATATCAACAAAATCCAGAAGCTTCGGAACGGTCTTTGTGTGCTTTACGTAAGGTGCGACCGACGAGGAATGGACGACGATCAGATCGTATGATCGAGTGGCCAATTCCTGGTTGATCTGATGCTGCAGCGCCGGCGAATGGAAGTAGCCCATTGAGGCAGGAGTCCGGGTACCCAGGGACATCACCGTGCGGATCGCCGCGGCAGAACGGGAGATCGGCTGGATCAACAAGCGCCGGCAGTGGTTCGCCAGCCCCTGCCCAGCTGCATATTCGGCAGGCGATCGCGCGAGCGACGCCACAGTGACATCGCCACGCTTGGCCAGATGTTGAATCATGTGGAATGCGCGCACCCTCGCCCCATCGTTGGGCGGATATGGCGGCCGGTGCGAGACGAACAGAATGTTCATGTCGACGTCAACCTTCCCGACCGCCGGCCGGAAGAAGCGTCCCGCCAGCAACGGGCAGTCTTGTCAGCAGAAGCGTCTTTCTCGAAGAGTTCCGCCACGCGTCTCGCATTGTCAATCCAGGTCAGCCCCCTGCTGACGATTTCGGCCCGCGCTCCCTCGCCGAGCAGGCGCCGCAGATCCTGATCGCGGCAGAGGCGGGCCAAAGCCCCACGGAAATTCGCGTCATCGGCCGGATCGAAAAGAAGTGCCGAGCGCTCGTGGGTCAGCACTTCTTCGATATTCGGCTGACGGGGTGCAAGAATGGCCCGCCCGGCTGCCATGTATTCGAAGAGCTTCAGGGGCGATGCGTATCGGGTTGCCGAAGGCTGGAGGGCAATGTCGAAAGCGGCGATCATCGCGGCGATGCGATCGCGATCGACGACACCGGTTATCGTCAGGCGCTTCTCCACCCCCAGATGTTCGGCCTGCTGTTGCAACGCATCGCGGCCCGGGCCGTCGCCGACGACAAGCAGATGCACCGGCGGCAGGGAAGGATCCCCCAGCCCTTCGACGACCTTATGCAGTCCGTGCCAGTCGCGAATGAAGCCGACGAAGCCAAGGACCAGGGCATTCCCCAGAGAATAGCGCGCGCGTACCGCTGCCCCGTCCGCCGGACGAAGGAAATGGTGGTCGATCCCATTCGGCATGACAACAATGCGCGAGCGGGAGACGCCCGCCGCTTCAACATATCCAGCGAGCACGCCGCTGACCGGAAGAACGACATCGGCTGAACGCCAGCTGGTGCGCTCGCACCAGCGCCCCAGCCCATGCAAACCGATGCCGCCTTCGCGGGCGCGCTCTTCGTACAGTGGTGCGTTGACTTCGAGGATGTAGCGCAGGTTCCGCCAGCGGCTCAGCCAGGCGCCTGCAAGCAGGTGCAGATTGTATCTCTCGTAGAGGACATCGGGGCGCTGGCGCCGGCACGCGCGATAAAGAGCGGCAAACGCGACGATTGAATAAGCGAGTTCGAGTACCTGGAAAACCGCCTTGGGCAGCCGGTTCTTCAAGCCGCGGACCGTTTTGCTCTCCCCGCCGAAGCCGCCGGAAACTTCAAATCTCGGTCCCACAACCGTGACCTCATGGCCAAGCGACCTGAGGGCAGAGATCAGCTCGTCGATGTGGACGGCCTGCCCGTCTCTTGACGCTGTTCGATGGTGGTAAAGGATCTTCAAGATCGGCTCCGGGTTATCGCGGCAGCTTGCCTCTGAGTAAGCCGGCAACGGAAGACGGGACTCATTCTGCCGGATTCCGGTCGCCCGCGAGCACGGGGTCCGCGCTTTGAGCCGGCATCATGGGCAAGCCACAGAATATGTCGTTCCAAGAAAATATGATTTTTCCTTTATCAGCAAATAACAAAAACGGTTACGCTCGTCTGCATCCTGCTTTTGAGTTAGACTGCATCATACGAAATGATGATATTAGACTAAACCTATATCTGGGAAAATTGATGATTCTGCTCTAGACACGGGGGAGATCTCTGCGTTGTTACTTATTTGGCAGCGAAATTGATCGGAGATGCTAGCGTAACGTCATAAAGTCAGATGTGTGCCAACAATGGGGATATGGGAGAAGGGCATCCGCGGAGCCGGCGCTGACTTGGGGCAGCGCCATCCCGAAAAGTCATTTACGACGCGCTGTTGCCCAGGCCGGCTTGAGCTAGGGCTTACGGTCGTCGCCTGCGTTCTGTCCTGCCCGGCGGCCGTCGCCGCGGAGCCAGCTTCCGTGACTCCGGAGTCCGCCGTGTCCGCCGATGCACTGGCCGAGTACCGCATCGGCCCCACCGATGGGCTGGCGGTTTCCGTCCGGAACTTCCCCGAGCTCTCCGAGATCGTCCGAGTCCGCCCGGATGGGTACGTCAGCCTACCGCTCCTGGACGATGTGCGCGCCGCGGGCCGGACCCCGACACAACTCCGCGGCGATTTGCAGGATAGATTGAGCGCCTTCGTCGTCGAGCCGGACGTGATGGTGGAAGTCCTGCAGGCAGTCAGCGGCAGTCGCGAGATCAGTGTCATCGGCGAGGTGTCCACGCCCCGCTCCGTCCCATTCACCGCAGGTATGACGGCGCTGGATGTGCTGACCAAGGTGGGAGGACTTTCCCCCTACGCCGACGGAAACGCTACCGTTCTGGTGCGCCCGGCGGAGCCGTTGCCGCGTCATATCCCGCTCCGCCTTGACGATCTCCTCGACCAGGGCGATCCCTCCGCCGATCTCGCCGTGCAGCCTGATGACATCATCATTGTGCCACGCGGGTTTTTTGCCGGCGACTGGCAGACAAGTACGGCGGTCTCCTTCACCCAAACCTTCACCGACAACGTCAATCTTGACCCCGACGGGCAGCGGGATCCGGCACTGATTACAGCGTTGACCCCGAGCGTCGAGTTTTCCGGCACCGGGGGGCGCGTCAGCGGAGCCCTGTCCGCCGCCGTGACTGGCCAGTATCAGGCGCTTTCGCACTCCGGTCCTTCGGCTCTGTTCAACGTTCTCGGCACCTCGACCACCGAATTGGTCCGAGACCGGATCTTCGTCGATGCTCTCGGTTCCATCTCCCAGCAGACGCTGAGTCCGACAACCGCCAGCTCCACCGCCGAGAGCAACGATAGCAACCTCACCACCGTGCAGGCCTATTCCCTCAGTCCTTATTGGTTGACGAGCCTGAAGGGCATCGCCGATATCGAGGCCCGATACATCTTCGGAGCGACGCTGGCCCGGGACATCGGCAGCGAAGGCAATCGAGGGGACGCCGAGTCGGACTCGCTTGCGGACAGCATCACCAACAGCCTGGTTCTCAATCTGCAAAGTCCGCGAGACATCGTTCCCCGCGTGCAGGCACGACAGTCCACATACGGGTCGCGCACGACGCGCTTTGGCGCGGGCGATGTGACCGCCATAGGGACCGCGCTGACACCGTCGTACGCGGTGAAGCCAGGCTTGGCGCTGGTGGCCTCAGTGGGCTACGACATGCTGGATACCGATGACGATGAATTGCAAGGCCCCAGCGGCGGCGGCGGATTTCGCTATAACCCTTCGTCGTCGCTTACCTTGAATGCCTTCGGCGGCTGGCAGCTCGAGCACCCGCAGGCGGACGTCCGGCTCACCTATGAACTCAGTCCGCAGACAACGGTGGGCGCCACCTACAACGACAGCGTCGGCGTCGGCCAGATGAACCTTCTCCGCAATCTGAGCACCATCGGATACGATCCCGTCACCGGCCGCTTCATCAACAAGCAGACGGGGCTCGCATTCTCCACCGCTCTGAGCGGCATCGACATTTCCAATCAGCTCACCCGCTCCCAAGTCGGTACGGTGGCAGTGGAATATCGCGAGGAACGCAACACTCTCAACCTGAGCCTGTACGGGACCCGGCAAAAAGACGTCGGCAGCTCGCAACCGCAATCGGATGATGCGCCGTCCGATCAGGACTCGGTGGGCATAACGGGAAACTGGGGACGAAGACTTGCCCCGGCGACGGGCCTGTCCGTCGGTGCCGGCTTCGATTACACCCACGCCGACGATGGCGGGACCGAGCGCTCCGATGATGTCGCAACCGGGACGCTCCGCACCGTGACCGCGTCCCTCACCCTGACCCAGGACTTCTCGGACCGGCTGATCGGTTATGTCGGTTACCGGTTCCAGCGTCGGTTCGCCAGCGAAAGCGACGACGAGTTCACCGAGAACGCCGTCGTGCTGGGGATTACCCGTCGGTTTTAGCCCGCACGTTCGCGAGCAAGTCGCCAGTCTAGCGGGACTGCGCCGAAAGCGGTGCCCGCCGCCGACGGACGAAGGCCGCGCGTTCGCAGGATCTCCGCGAAGAGGTCAAGCTGGCCCTGACTGGTTGCATCCCAGCCGTAGTCTTCCGCGTAGCGGCGTGTTTCTGCGCGCTCTGGAGGATCGGCAAGCAGGAGGCGCACGGCGTCAGCCACCCCCTCCGGCGTCGCCTGGTCGAGAAGTCGTCCTGCCGCCTCTCCCCGGATGACCTCCGGCGCTCCCCAAACATTGGTGGCAATCGCGGGCGTGCCGCAGGCCATTGCTTCCAGCAGCACGTTTGCCCATCCTTCCCGAGTGGAGGCGAGGACGAGAGCGTCCGCGGCGGTGTAAATCTCCGCGAGCTGCTGATGCGGAACGCCTCCCAGGAACCGAACCCGGTTTTGCACGCCCAGTCCGCTTGAGAGTTGCCGCAGTGCCGCCAGGTCCGGCCCCTCTCCCGCGATCAACAGCATGGCGTTTTCGATCAGCGGAAGGGCGCGGATCACAAGATCATGCCGTTTGCGCGGAATCAGCGCGCCAACCGACAGCAGTACTGGGCCTTGCAGGGCAAGTCTCTCGCGTGCCTGCTGTCTTGGCACCGGCCGGAACATCTTCAGATCGACGCCATTCCGCAGCGTGCGAATTTTTCCGCCGGCCACTCTGAGCGCAATCAGCTCGTCCTTCAGCGCTTCGCAAACGGTGATCAGCGCATCGGCCTGAGCGGCTGCCCAAAGGATCATGCGCCTTGGAATCCGGTAGTGCGGGAGAAGATTGATGTCCGTTCCGCGGGCGGTGATCGTGAATGGCACCTTGAACTCGCGGGCCAGCAGCGCCGCCGCCACCCCATCCGGATAGAAGTAGTGCGCGTCCAGGAGATCGAAGCCCCGGCCCTCCCTCATCATTTCCCGGATGGTTCCCCGGACCGCCCTGTACATCGACAGCGGCGAAAGCGTCATCCCGAAACGCGGGATAACAGCATAGCGCGGATGTTGCACGGCAACGCCGTGTCGCAGCTCGTGCCGCGGCGCGTCTGCGAACGCCGCGTAGCGACCGAAAAACCGATGACCGCTCGGGAACCACGGAACCGGTGCGATCACGCTTGCCTCGACGCACCCGGTCTCCAAAAGGTGACGCAACCGGTTCTCCACGAAGACGCCATGGTTCGGTTGTGCCGCGTTGGGATAAAGGCTCGAGAAGGTCAGGATTCGCAGCGGCCTTGATTGAGCTTGCTCCACGTGTCTACCCCCCCGCCCGATCGCCGTTATGCCGCCAGCAAGGCTTCATAGGCCGCCGCCATCCGACCGTAGGCGTACTCTTCGAAGGCCTTCCTGCGGTTGGCGGCGGCAAGGCGAAGACGAAGGCCGCGATCCACGATCAGACTTTCGAGCGCGTTTTCGAACCCCGCGCGGTCGCCTCTCGGGGCAACGTTCCCGCGGTTTTCACTGGCCAGCGCCCGCATGACGTCGCCCACATCGAGAGCCGCCACCGCCTTCCCCGCCGCCATCGCTTCCAGCAGGCTGATCGGCAATTGTTCGGTGAGAGAGCAGAGCGCGTAAACGTCGAACATCGGCAGCACCTCGGCAACCCGTTCGACTTGCCCGAGGAACTGGACGCGGTCGGCAACCCCGCGCTGCCGGGCCAGCGCTTCGAGCTTGTGCCGTTCGGGGCCGTCACCGGCAATCATCAAGCTGAGCCGGTGGCGCCTGGAAAGTTCAGCAAACACCTCGATCAGCAAGCCGAGGTTCTTCTCCGCGCGCAGCGGGGCCACGGTCCCGATAACAAGATCGCCGTCGGCGGCTCGCGGCCGCTCGAGAGGTACCCCTGCATACTGCTCGCAGGCCACTCCGTTGGGGATCAGAGCGACGCGATCCGGGGCCAGCCGCCACTGCTCGATCGCGATCGACTGCAGGGTCGTTGACGGGACGACAACCCGGAAGGTCTTCCGGAGGCCGATGCGCCTGAATAGAACGCGTCGCCGCAACTGCCGATCCGCCTCCTGCGGGCCGAACCCATCTTCAAAGTGCAGGTGCCGGCAAACGGGATGAAGGCTGTGGGCGAAAGCCCAGTCCATGGCGCCCCAGTTGTAGGTGAGAAGGATGTCCGGCCTGATGCTTCGCAGGGCGCGCAGCGCCCGGAGAGTAGCCGCCGCCGGATTGCGTCCGCCCCCCTCAAACGCAGGGAACTCAACGTCCACCTCGGGCGAGAGACGGGATCGGCAGGTACTGGCACCATCGAGGGAAGTGATTGCGTGCCGGAAGCTTCGTCCGAAATGGTTGATCAGCCCGGCCATGCGAACCGCCGTTCCACCCACGGCGAACGTCGAAAAGACATGCAGGAGACGGGGACATCTTTGCGTCTCGGGCGGACTCATCGCCAACTGAGCCCTCCACAGCCTGCCGCTTGCGGAGGAAGCAGCCGGGCAGGCGAGCCGCCCCTCTTCAGCGGACGCCCTCGCGCCACAGGATGATCCTCAGTGTCTGCAGGATGATCAGCAGGTCCAGAACAATGCTGAAATACTTGAGGTAAAACAGGTCGTATTCAAGCTTGCGCTTCGCATCCAGCAGGGATGCGCCGTAGGGATAGTTGAGCTGCGCCCATCCGGTAATGCCGGGCTTCATGTAGTGCCGCTCTTCGTAAAACCGGATCGACTGACCGATCTGCTCGACGAAGTGGGGCCGCTCCGGTCGTGGCCCGACAAAACTCATTTCGCCTTTCAAGACGTTTAAAAGTTGCGGAATTTCGTCGATTCGGGTTGCCCGGATGATTCGGCCGATCGCGGTAACGCGGGGGTCTTTCTCGTCGGCCCAGCGCGGTCCGTCCCGTTCCGCGTCCTGGTACATGCTGCGGAATTTTGTCAAGTGAAAGTTTCGTCCCCGCAACCCACGGCGCTCCTGCCGGTACAGGACGCCACCCGGGCTTTCGATCCCGATCGCAACACCGGTGGCAACGATTAAGGGCCACGATACGCAGAGGAGCAAGACGCTGCACGCGACGTCGAGGCCGCGCTTAAGGCTCATCCTCCACGGACCACCGAGAAAACCCTCGGTGAAAAACCAGTCTGGCCGCAGCGCGTCATGATCGATGCGCCCCAGCTCGCGTTCGCAAAAGACCTGGTAGGAAGTGACCTGCACTCCCCCCAAGCGGCATTCGATTAACGAAGGGAGCGGCAAGGAACCCCGGCGTTCACCGGCGGCAAGCAGGATTTCATCCGCGTGCAGGCTGTCGACCATTTCCGGCAGCGAGCCTGAAATCTGAACAATACACTCTTCCGCAATGCACGGCTGTTCGCCGCAAACATCGATGAACCCGACAAATCTGAAGCGACGACTCCGCGACCCCCGCTCCAGCCGTAGAAGTCGCGTCGCGTTCTCGCCCACCCCGAGTACGAGAATTCTCCGCCTTATCAGGCCCCGATCCAAGAGCAGGAGGAATAGTCGGCGGGTTATCAGGAATGTAATGAAAAGTAACGGGAAGCTCACCGCAACGGCGCTGCGGTATATTGTAAGTCCTGAAAAGGTGTAAAGGATGATCGCGAGCATCGCAAACGCGATCAGCATGGCTACCGCACTCCTGACCACCGTATCGGCGTAGGACCAGACATGGCGCCACCTGTACAAGCCGCACGCATAACTTGATAGCATGACCGAAGCGGCAAACAGGATGATCTCGGGGGTGTAGGCCCAGAGAGGCCACTGTGCCCAACTCAGATTCAGCCCAGCAGCCCCGGCAATCACCGAGAGCCAGAAGTCAAGAATGCACAGCCATAAAATTGGCCGGTATCCACGTTGCCGCAGCAGTCTGACCATTACCGCCCCTTCCCGCTTCCGTATTCGATCATCCCTCTCTTCAAAGGATCGAAACGACCTCCTGCAAACGGCGTGGCCGGTAACTGCCGTGGCTTTGACCCCAATCCCGCTGCGACGGGGTTGTGAACGGTAGCGCGAACAGTCCAGGCTTGCGCACTGGTAATTGGCTCAAGCCCATCGGGCGGGGCGGCCTTACTCCGTTCAGTTGACGGGCGCGTGGCGTCCCCTGCGGAGCGGCCATTGGGGAGGAGAGCCGTCGCGAACAGTCGCGCCGTATACGCAAGAATTGCCCGAAGGAGTT
>DAIQPV010000269.1:0-4502 GCA_036787145.1 Rhodospirillales bacterium | reverse complement strand
TGGCTGTCATCCTTCTTGCCGGTCTGGTGACTGGCCTCGGCGGATGCGCCGGCATGCAGCCTCCCGGGGAGCAGATGGCGGAAGTTGCCCCCGAAGTGGCGCTGCCGCAGGCGATGCGCATGGCGGAAGCGGTGCGCGCCGGCGGCGACATCACTGCAGCCGCCGTTTTCTATCGCCGGGCACACGCGCTGGCGCCGCAGAATCCCGAGCCGCTGATCGGCCTTGCCGATGCCGCTGCCGCCAATCGCTCCTACGAGAATGCCGTCGATCTCTATCGCAAGGCGCTGGCTCTGGCGCCCGGGCATGCGGGAGCGCGGCTCGGCTATGGCCGGGCGCTGCTGGCGCTCGGCCGCACCGACCTCGCCCGCGTCGAACTGGAATCGGCCATCGAACGCGATCCCTATAACTATAAGGGCTATCTGGCGCTGGGGGTGGCACTCGATTCGGCGGGGGAATCGCTGGAGGCGCAGCGCGTCTATCAGACGGGTCTGCAATACAGCCCCGAAAACGTCTCGCTGCGCAACAATCTTGCTCTGTCGCTGGCGTTGTCCGGCCAAACCGCCGAAGCCGTCGACATGCTGCGCGTGATCGCCTATCAGCCTTCCGGCAGCTCCCGCGCCCGGCAGAACCTGGCACTCACTCTCGCGATCGCCGGCGATCTGCAACAGGCCGAGGCCGTGGCCGCCCGCGACCTCAAGGGCGCGGCCCTTCTTCGCCAACTTGAGTTTCTGCGTTCGCTCGCCGGCCTGAATGGTCCGCAGCTTGCGTCTGCGTTGATGTGCGCGTGTGTAACCGGCCGGCCACGCGAGGCGGAGCAGGCCTCCCGGGGGACGACCGACATCTCGCTCGCGCCGGCCTCCGACCAGGTCGCGACCGCTTCCCCGCGCCGCTCGGGGCGTTCCGCCTACTCGAAACGCCGGGCTCGCGTGGTCGCCCGCGCCAGGAGTGGAACCGGCGACCGGCGGATTGCCGCGCTCTCGCGTCCGTTCGTCAGCGAAATCCTCAACGGTTCGAAGACCTTGGTCGTCGTGCGCGACTGGCAGCCCACGGGCACGGCGGAGGCTGCCAGCGGACCTCACGCCAGTGCCGAGCAGGGCGGCCGGGGGCTCGCCGACATGCAGGCCAGCCTGGCCGGCCGTCCCGGCGCTCCGCAAAAGACACCGTCCGATGCCGCTTCTCAGAAAACACCACCGGGCGCTGAACCCGACGGTTCGTGAGCGGGCGCAACCCGATGATGGGTCGAGTGAAAACAGGAGGCCGGGTGACTCCGGTCAGTTCAGACCAGCGGAAGCTGACGCGCCAGCGCTGGACCCGGGTGGCGGGTCACGAGGGCGGCAGCCAGGCGGTCGAGCTGGCGCTTCTCGCCCCGATCCTCCTGCTGGTGCTGTCGGCGTTCGTCGAGTTCGGGCTGTACATGGTGGGGCGGGTGTCGCTTGAGGGCAGCCTCAGGGAGATCGCCCGCTACGGGATTACCGGGCAAGTCCCGGCGGGGGGCGACCGCATCGCCGAGATGCTGAAGATGATCGGCCGGAACAGCGGCGGGTTGATCGATCCCGCTGGGGTTGTCCTGACGGTTCAGTCCTATCCGAGGTTCGAGGATGTTGGCGCGGGCGAGGACTTCGCCGACGGCAACGGCAACGGCACTTACGACGCCGGGGAGACGTTCAAGGATTGCAACGGCAACGGCGCCCGCGACGCCGACCGCGGCACGTCGGGGGCCGGCGGTTCCGGAGAGGTGGTCCTCTACCGGATCGACTACGACTGGCCGCTGTGGACGGCCATGCTGATCCCGCTGATCGGCCACGACGGCAAGCTGCACATCCAGACCAGCACGGTCGTTCGCAACGAACCCTGGAATCCGGACCAGGCCAGCCAGCAGCCGAGGAATTGCGATCTATGACGCTGATCGGCCGCTTTCGGGGCTTGACGGGCGATCGCCGCGGCTCGGTCAGCATCGAGATGGCGATGCTGCTGCCTCTGCTGATCACCCTTCTCGGCGGCGCGGTGGAGACGGTGAACTACGTCCTGCTGCATCAGAAGATGGAACGGACCTCGGCCACGCTGGCCGATCTTAGCGCGCAGAGCACGCGGATGACGGAAGGGCAGATCAGCAGCCTGTTCCTCGCCGTCGCCAGGATCATGCAGCCCTTCGACCTAGCGACCGAGGGCAATGTCATCATCACCTCGATCAGTGCCCGCAACGGCCAGCCCGCGACCATCGACTGGCAGCGGTCGAGCGGCAGCCAGCACAATGCCAGCGCCTTCGGTCGGCAGGGCGACAGGGCATCGCTGCCAGCCGGTCTGACGGTCCGCGACGGCGACAACGTCATTACCTGCGAAGCGTGGTTCGATTACCGCCCGGTGCTGTTCACCGGGCTCATCGCCGAAGGTATGGTCTATCGAAGCGCCGTCTTCCGCCCCCGCTTCGGCAAGCTGGACGTGCTTTATCCGTAGCGCAAGTGGTTTGAGCATCGCGGCAACGACCTCATTATTCGCAACGTCGATCAGCTTCGAGGGGTTTCGGGTGACCTGCCGGAGCCCACCGTCGCCGTCGATGCCTGGTCGGTCGGCAAAGTAAGCGGGCCGGTTACTCGACCCTTTGGTCAGAACCACTACGACTGATGCATACAGACGAACAGCTTAGGAGACAAATCGCAGTCCCTTTTGGTATGGCTGGGACGATCGCGATATTTCGAAGTCTTCCAATGCCCGTTAGCGAGAACGCATGAGCCCGGCTACCTCACTATATCTTGATACCGCCCGATTTCTTGCGGCGCTTGTGGTGTTTCTCGGGCATGCCAGCTCCGGAAAATGGACTGGAGGACTTCTTTGGCAAGTGGCACCTCTTGGCGCAAGAGCCGTTGATATTTTTTTCGTTATATCGGGATTTGTCATAGCATACGTTGTGGATACGAAAGAGACTCGCCCCAGTATATATTTAGTTAGTAGAATGGCACGGCTATATTCAGTGGTAATACCGGCGTTATTCATCACACTAATATTTGACGCTATTGGCAAATCAATTAGCTATGCGCCGTACGTTTCGTCCAACTGCGAATATAATCAGATTTTTGCATTTTTTGCTAACGCAATATTTGTGAATGAGATATGGAATAACCATATTGTTTTTGGATCAAACGGTCCGTACTGGTCACTTGGATTTGAGGTTATATATTATATTATTTTCGGTATTGCTATTTTTGTGCCGAAGAGATGCAGTGTTATACTCACTGCAATAGCTATTATAATAGCCGGACCAAAAATAATGGTGCTTTTCCCATTATGGTTACTCGGCGTGTTTTGCTACAAATTAACACGTAAAAAAATATTTGGTATGGTGTCTGGCGCGCTGATTTTTATTATTAGTAGTGTAATGATGGCGTATTACATGGCATATTTTGCGGACAACTCCACCCATGGCTATGATCCTTTGGATCAATTGACAAATATTCCCAGTAGGTATATAGATAATTATGTTACTGCAGCCTTGTTTTCTATAAATATACTTGCATTTGACGCTATTGCAGCAAAAATATATCCTTTTTTATCCTATTTTCGGCGGCCAATCCGATGGATTAGCGGAGCAACATTTTCTTTATATCTCTTTCATCTGCCGACGGTCGAACTAATGGTCGCGTTGTCTCCATAGACGCTCTCATCGGTGGCGTCTCGCTCACTTGTGATTTTGGGTACACTCGCTACGGTGTTTGCCCTCGCCTCTATTACCGAGCGACGGAAAGACTTTTGGCGTCGCGTCTTTTCTAAAACATTGGAAATCGCTAAGAATAGGTTAACGCTGATTTCGCAGGGCTTGCGTCGACACTCGGAATTCTCCTGAGATTGCCTTTCCGTCCAGCTCACACCGTGCGGCCATATATCCCTTTCACAAGCGGTCGTGATCAAGCATAAAGAAGGTCACTGCGGCAGCACAGCGCTCCGAGCCCGATTCATCGCTTGGTGACGGGGGCAAGATGACAAGAAACCGCGACCGGCAGGTCGCCGCCCTTCCGTTCAGGATCACTGGCAGCCGGCCCGAGGTGATGCTGATTACGTCGCGCGAGACCGGACGATGGATCATCCCCAAAGGCTGGCCACAGAAGGGTCGGTCTCCGCATGTCGTGGCGATGCGGGAGGCCTACGAGGAGGCCGGATTGAAGGGCAGGATCCGTAAGCGCCCGGTCGGCACGTTCCGCTATCAGAAGCGCCTGGCGGGCGATCAGGGAGTGATCTGTCGGGTGACGGTCTTCCTGCTCGAGGTCAAGCGCCAGCTTGACGACTGGCCCGAGAAGCGGAGCCGGAGGCGCTGCTGGCTGACTCCGGACGCAGCGGCGGACCGGGTGGAGGAAGAAGAACTCTGTGCGCTCCTGTCAGGCCTCACCGACCGGCTCGGCAGCTTGCGAGAGGGGTAGAGGGCGGGCCCATCCGAAATGGCGATCGCGGCGACGTTGCGGGCCCGCCATTTGATCAACACGTTCCTGCCGGCGCTGCCATCGTCTCGCTGA
>DAIQPV010000268.1:0-4526 GCA_036787145.1 Rhodospirillales bacterium | reverse complement strand
GATCACTTCCCAGACCTCGACCAGGGCGCTGTGCAGCACCTGCCGGTCGAGCAAAGCCCGCACCCGATCGAGCAGCGGACCCGCGGCGCTCTCTAGCAAAGAAAGATCCTCTGACGACAAGGCATTGGGGGCCGGAATTCGTCCGTCGCAATAGCGGCTGATCATCGACAGCACGCGCTGCGCCAGATTGCCGAAGTCGTTGGCCAGATCGCCGTTGATCCGTCCGACCATGGCCTTGTGGGAGAAATCGCCGTCCTGGCCAAACGGCACTTCCCGCAGCATGAAGTAGCGAACCGCATCGAGGCCATAGCGGTCCACCAGTTCCCTCGGATCGATGACGTTGCCAAGCGACTTTGAAATCTTCTGCCCCTCGTTGGTCCACCAGCCGTGGGCAAAGACCCGCCGTGGCGGCGCAAGCTCGGCCGCCATCAGCAGCGCCGGCCAGTAGACGGCATGAAAGCGCAGGATGTCCTTTCCGACCATGTGCAGGTCCGCCGGCCACCACTTGTGAAAGCCCTCGCTTTCGGTGTCCGGAAAGCCGGCCGCGGTGAGATAGTTGGTCAGCGCATCGACCCAGACATACATCACGTGCGCGGCATCGCCCGGCACCGGGACACCCCAGTCGAACGTGGTCCGGGAAATCGAAAGATCCTGCAGCCCCCCCTCGACGAAGCTGACCACCTCGTTGCGGCGCGAAACCGGCAGAATGAAGTCCGGGTTGGCCTCGTAGAAGCGGAGCAGGCGCTCGCCCCAGGCCGACAGCCGGAAGAAATAGCTGGGCTCCTCGACCCACTCGACCGGCGCCCCGGTGGGCGCGAGGCGGCCCCCGCGCCCGTCCGCGACCAGTTCACTTTCCGCATAGAAAGCCTCGTCGCGTACCGCGTACCAGCCGCCGTACGTCTCCAGATAAATCGCGCCGCGCTCCACCAGCCGCTGCCAGAAAACGGTGCAAGCGCGCTTGTGCCGCTCTTCCGTCGTGCGGATGAAATCGTCGTTCGAAAAATTCATCAGGGCGGCCAGTTCCCGGAAATTCTCCGACACCCGGTCGGCAAATTCCTGGGGACCGATCCCGGCGGCGGCGGCGGCCTTCTGAACCTTCTGCCCGTGCTCGTCAGTCCCGGTCAGAAACCGGACATCACACCCGTCGAGCCGCTTGAAGCGGGCAATGACGTCGCAGGCGAGCGTGGTGTACATGTGCCCGATATGCGGCACATCGTTGACATAGTAGATCGGCGTGGTGATGTAGAAACGGGAGTTGCCGGCCATCAGTGAGATTTCGGTTTAAGAAGGACGAGCCACTCTCAACGCGGTATCGGGCGAAGTTCAGACCGCACGTTGAGAAATACAGTGGTCAACGTCTGCTTGCGGTCCAGATTGCCGGCTGCCGCCTGGGTGGTCAGGTGGTGTGACTTGTCCCACACCTTCAGCCATCGATCAAGGGGAGCGGCGCAGGCGAGGCGCCGCACGATCGCCTGCTCCTCATTGCCCAGTCCCGGGAAACGCGCCTCCGCTTTGTCGCTTCCGCCGGCGGCCGCAGTGCGCACAAGCGCCCGCAGCCACCAGGACAGAAGATGCGAGATCGTGCGGAAGCTCTCCGGATCTGCACCGGCGGGCGGCTCCGCGGCAAGCGCCAGGAGCGGGCGATCGTCTCCGTCGGCCAGGGCGGCGAACATCGTGGCGAGCGCTTTGCCGGTCGCGAGCGCATGGGTGTCGGCCAGCTCGAGGGCAGACCCGACGCTGCCTTCGGCAAGCGCCGCCAACACCGCCCGGCCGGATGGCGAGATGTCGGGCCGATAGCGGACAAGCAGCCGGTCGAGCACGTCGGCCGCGAGCGGCTGGAGGACAACACGCCGGCACCGCGAGCGCACCGTCGCGGGCATCAGGCCCGGTTGGTGGGCGACGAGCAGGATCAGTGACTTTTCCCCCGGTTCTTCCAGTATCTTCAGCAGCGCATTCGCGGCATTGCGGTTCATTTCGTCGGCTGCATCCACGACGACCACCCGCCAGCCGCCTTGCGCGGCCGAGGTTGCCAGGAACGCGCCGATCCGGCGGACGTCATCGACAACGATCTCGTTGAGTATTCGGCCTCGCTTCTCGTCGAACCGCCGCTCGACGGTGAGCAGGTCGCGATGCCCTGAAGAGGCGACCCAGCAAAAGGTCTGGTCTTCCAATTCCGGGACGGACGTGGTGCGCGAGGGCGGTGCCCCCAGCAGGCTCGCCTGCTCCCCCTCCCCCCCTGTTGCCGAAGTGCCGCTTGCCGAAGTGCGGCGCAGAAGCGTGCGGGCAATGCGAAAGGCCCAGGTCGCCTTGCCGATGCCTCGGGGCCCGCAGATCAGCAGCGCATGGCCAAGCCGGTCTTCCGCGATCCAGCGGGCGATTTCCGCTTCGGCGCGCTCGTGCCCGAGCAAATAGGGGTTGGCTCTTGGGGCCGGGACGGCCGGCGTTGGCGATTGCTTGTCGGCCATCTCTCAGGACCGGAGACGCGCACCCAGGCGCCGCTCGACGGCGTCGAAAACCGCGTTCTCGACCGAATCGATGGGCGCCGCGGCGTCGATCACCGTGTATCGCTCGCCACCGCGCGCCGCGATGTCCTGGAAGGCGGCACGCACCCGCTGGTGAAACGTCAAATCCAGCCGCTCATACGAATCGGCCTGGCCGGAGCGGCGGCGGGCGCGGCCCAGCCCGGCTTCCGGGTCGAGGTCCAGAACCAGCACCAGATCGGGTTCAAGCTCGCCGACAATCAGCCGGCGCAAGGTCCGCAGCACCTCGGGGCCGAGGGTCAGTCCAGCCCCCTGGTACGCCTCGGTGGAGTCGGCAAAACGGTCGCAGATGACCCAGCGACCGGCGGCGAGCGCCGGCGCGATGACTTTCCTGAGGTGCTCCGCCCGGGCGGCATAGTGCAGCAGCGCCTGCGCCTCCGGCTCCCATCCGCCCGCTGGCAGAGCTTCCAGCAGCAACTGCCGAAGCTGTTCGGCGCCCGGCGATCCGCCGGGTTCCCGGCTCAGGGTGACCGCCCTGCCCGCCTGCTCCAGGGCCGCGGCGAGGCGTTGCGCCTGGGTCGATTTCCCAGCCCCCTCCCCGCCCTCGAAGACGATAAAGCTCCCCCTCCCGGATACCGCGCTGGCCACCGCGCTGGCCCCCAAGCTGGTCCCCGGCGCGTTCAGTTGATGGCGCGCCCGACAAGGTTGCCGAGAGCGGCCATCGCGCGCCCGAAGAAACCCAGCTCGGCGACATCCGCACCGGCCACGAGCGGGTAGGACACCGGCGGGATCCCCGGCGCCGTCACGGTGAGAGACCCGATTTTGGCGCCTTTCGCGATCGGCGCCGGCACCGGGCCGTCGTAAGCGACGGACATCTTCATGTCCGCCAGGCCCTGGCGCGGCGCCGTGATGACGATATCCGTCGGAGATTGCAATGGCACCGTGTCCGCTGTCCCCAGCCACACCTGCGCCGTCTCCAACGTCTCGCCCGCCTTGACCAGCGTGACGTTCTCGAATGTGCGAAAGCCATAGTCCATCAGCCGCTCCGATTCCTCGGCGCGGGCCTGCATGCTGGGCAGACCTGTGACCACCAGGATGAGCCGGCGATCGCCCTGCTTGGCCGAAGCGGTCAGCCCGTAACCGGCGGCCTTGGTGTGCCCGGTTTTCAGCCCGTCTGCCCCGATATTCTTGTAAAGCAGGGGATTGCGGTTGCCCTGGGTGATGCCGTTGTAGGTGAAGCTCTTCTCGCTATAGATGGGGTAATACTCGGGAAAATCGGTGATCAGCCGCTCCGCAAGGACGGTCAGATCCCGAACCGTCATGACATGACCTTCGGCCGGCAATCCGGTGGTATTCTTGAACACCGAATCCTTGAGGCCGATGCCCTTGGCAAGCTTGTTCATTTCGGCAACGTAGGCCTCTTCGCTGCCCGAAACACCCTCCGCGACGACGATGCAGGCATCGTTTCCTGACTGCACGATGATCCCCCGGATCAGGTCTTCGACCTTTACGCGTTCGCCCAGCTTGAGACACATGGTGGAGCCGTCGCTGACGCAACCACCGGTGCGCCAGGCGTGCTCGCTCACCGGCAGCGTGTCGTCGAGCTTGACCTTGCCGTCCCGCAGCTTGGTGAACAGCAGGTATGCTGTCATGATCTTGCTCATCGATGCCGGTGGCATCGGGGTGTCGGGGTTTTTCTCAAACAGAACCGCCCCCGTGGTCATGTCCACAAGGATCGCCTCCCGGGCAAGCGTCTCGATCGCCGCGGCCGGACGTGTTGCGGAGATCAGCACTGCCAGCGACAGGAGCAGCCCCGCGACGGTGGACCGGCTGCGAAATCCCACTTGATGCATGCCTCGAAGCCTTTCTTGCGTGATTGGTTCAGGTGGTCGGCGTCTATCCGGCGAAGCGCTCGGGATAAACCCGAAATTCGGGTGACAGCGTGCTGCTATCTCACTCGCTGACGATCCGGCTCACTCGCTGACGATCCGGCTGTCCTGAAAGCCCGCCCGCGTCACCGATGCCAGCGTGCGCTGCGCCTCCTCC
>DAIQPV010000267.1:0-4601 GCA_036787145.1 Rhodospirillales bacterium | reverse complement strand
GACGGCGGCGCTTGTTCGGCGTCTGGACAGTTCCCTGCCGCAGGTTCGTGGCCTTCGCCCTCTCTGGCTCTCCGCGCTGACCGGCGAGGGGCTGGAGGCTGTGGTGCCGGCGGTGGTACGCGCGCAAGAGTTGTGGAACAGCAGAATTTCGACCCCTCGCCTCAACCGCTGGCTTGCCGATGCGACGGCGCGAACGCCACCGCCGTCAGCGGCGCGGGGTCGGCCGGTGCGGCTGCGCTATGTAACACAGACGAAGACGCGGCCGCCGACGTTTGTTTTATTTGCAAATCGCCCGGAGGCAGTTCCGGAGAGTTATCTGCGCTTTCTTGCCAATGATCTGCGTGCGGACTTTGGGTTGGCCGGCATCCCTTTGCGACTGAGCGTACGGCGCACGCGGAATCCCTACGGGGCAAGCTGAGCCGCCGCTCCCAGCCCTTTCGCCTGAGACGCGGAAGTGACAACGACCAAGAAACGGGTCTAAGATAGAAGCGGTTTACCGGTGGCGTTTCCCTTGAAAGGTTCCGGGAAATGCTTATTGTAATTCCTCTAAATTGCCGAAAAGCGGTATAACCCCTTTAACAATAAGATGTTCGTCCGCCTAGCTCGGACCCTATTGGGCTGACTGTGCGGGCCGACAGTCATTCAACTAGAGCGAGGGACTCACATGACTGCAACCGGACGTGATCGAACAAAAAACGCCAAGCTGTTGGCGTGGGTCGATGAATGGGTAGCCTTGTGCAAGCCGGATAAGGTGCACTGGGCTGACGGCTCGGACGCCGAATATGACACGCTGTGCGAAGAGATGGTGCAATCCGGGACTTTCATCCGTCTGAACCCGGAGAAGCGGCCGAACAGCTACTTGGCACGCTCGCATCCTTCCGACGTCGCCCGCGTGGAAGACCGGACCTACATTTGCACCGAGGATGCTGAAGAGGTCGGACCGACGAACAACTGGGAAAGCGTGGAGAAGATGAAGGGCATCCTCCGCGCCCAGTACGATGGCTGCATGAAGGGCCGCACCCTTTACGTCATTCCGTTCAGCATGGGCCCGCTCGGCTCGCCCATCGCCAAGATCGGCGTGCAGATCACGGACAGCGCCTATGTCGTCGTCAATATGAAAATTATGACGCGCATGGGCCAGGCGGTGCTGGACGTGCTCGGCGATGGCGACTTCATTCCGTGCGTGCATTCGATCGGCGCACCACTGGAGCCGGGCCAGCAGGACGTGGCATGGCCGTGCGAGCCGGACATCAGCCGCAAGTACATCTGCCACTTCCCGGCGACCCGCGAGATCTGGTCGTACGGCTCGGGCTACGGTGGCAATGCCCTGCTCGGCAAGAAGTGCCTGGCGCTGCGCATCGCGTCGACGATGGCGCGCGACGAGGGCTGGCTCGCCGAGCACATGCTGATCCTCGGCCTGGAGTCGCCGCAGGGCGAGAAGACCTACGTCGCCGCGGCGTTCCCGTCGGCCTGCGGCAAGACCAATCTGGCCATGATCCTGCCGCCGGACGGCTTCGAGGGCTGGAAGGCCTACACCGTCGGGGATGACATTGCCTGGATCAAGGCGGGACCGGATGGCTCGCTGCGCGCCATCAACCCCGAATATGGCTTCTTCGGTGTCGCTCCGGGAACATCGTACGACTCCAATCCGATGGCGATGGACACGATGAAGCCCGGCAACTGCATTTTCACCAACGTCGTGCTGACCGACGACGGCGACGTGTGGTGGGAAGGCATGGGCCCTGCGCCGAAGCACGGCATCGACTGGAAGGGCAACGACTGGACGCCGGAATCCGGCACGCCGGGTGCGCATCCGAACGCGCGGTTCACCGCTCCTGCCGGCCAGTGCCCGACGATCGACCCGGCGTGGGAAGACCCCGCGGGCGTGCCGATCGACGCGTTCCTGTTCGGCGGCCGGCTGTCGAAGACCTTCCCGCTGGTCTACGAGGCGTTTGACTGGAACCATGGCGTGTTCATGGCCGCGACCATGGGCTCGGAGGCCACCGCGGCGGCGATCGGGCAGGCTGCAATCCGTCGTGACCCGTTCGCGATGCTGCCGTTCATCGGCTACAACATGGCCGATTACTGGGGTCACTGGATCAAGACGGGTCAGCGCAAGGAGCTGAAGCTGCCGAAGATCTTCCGGGTGAACTGGTTCCGCAAGGACGAGAACGGCAAGTTCATCTGGCCGGGTTACGGGCAGAACATGCGGGTGCTGAAGTGGATCGTCGACCGGGTGCGCGGTAAGTCGGGTGCCGTCGAGAGCCCCTTCGGCCTGATGCCGACCTACGACGACATCACCTGGGCCGGTCTCGACTTCTCCAAGGACAAGTACCTCAACATCATGAACATCAGCCGCGACGGCGCGCTGGCCGAGGCGGCGGAAATCAAGACCTACTTCGCCACTTTCGGCAACCACCTGTCGCCGGAACTGGAAGAGCAGCGCAAGGCGCTGGAAGATCGCGCCGGCAAGGCACCGCAGGTGTGGAGCATGGCGGGGTAATCAGGCCAGCTTCCGCAGGAACTTGGAAAGGCCGGCTTCGTGCCGGCCTTTTTCTTGCGCAGGGCGTCACGTTGAGAGTGCCTTCCCTATCAATAGCTTGCGCAGGTGGCTTGCCCTTGGTGCGCACCGTTCCCCTCGCCCGGCCTTTTCCCAAACTCGCCAATTGACTCGGTAACAATGTGGTGATATCGGAAAATTCGCTTCGGTTCTGCAAGCATCGTTGCAGGGCTGCGAAGTGATAGGGGGACACCCAATGACTACTAAAAACGCATGCTCGGCGGCGATGCTTGCGCTCGCCACCGCTTTTTTTGCGCTTGTTTGGACTAATCCGTCGTCGGCAGCGGCACTCGAAAAGATGCCCGGCAAGCCGGTTATACTCCTGGCGGGTCCGCAAGGGCCGGTGACATTTATCCGGCCGCCGGCCCCGACCGTCGCTCAACCGGAAGCTGCGACGATTACTGTTACGTATACCGGCTTTCCGGCGGCAGCAAAGACGGCGTTCCAGCGGGCCGTGAACATTTGGAAAGGGCTGCTCACCTCGAGCGCGCCGATCAAGATTTCCGCCACTTTTACACCGCTCGGACCAGGAGTTCTGGGCTCAGCCAGAGCCAACAACTTCTGGCGCTTTTCGACGGGCGCTACTCCCGACACATGGTATCCGGATGCGCTTGCGAACAAGATTTATGGCTCTGATATCGATCCGTCAGTCGATATTATCGCCCAGTTCAGCAGCGCCTATACGAGTTGGCACTACGGCAGCGGGCCGGCTCCCGCCGGTAAGATTGACTTTACCTCGGTCGTGCTGCACGAGATCGGCCACGGGCTGGGCTTCTCTGGCTGGGGCTATGTCTCAGGAGGGAAAGGGACGGTCAGAGCCGCCGGGTATCCGATGATCTACGACCGGTACACCGAGAATAATGGAGGCACGGCGATGCTGAGCTTCCCCGACAGTTCTGCGACACTTGCCACGCAATTGCAGAGCGGGAACCTGTTCTTCGATAGTGCCCAAGTTCGTGCGGCGAACGCCAACCGGCGTGCGAAGCTCTATGCACCAGCGGTGTTTCAGCCGGGCAGCAGTTACTCCCACCTGGACGAAGCCACTTTTTCGGCCGGGAACCCCAATTCGCTAATGACGCCATACATTAGCCCAGGCGAAACCATCCGGAGCCCCGGGGCGATCACTCTGGCCCTTTTCCGCACCCTCGGTTGGTAGCAGCTTCAACGGCACGGCTTCGGCCGTGGTCTCCGAAGGCCGGCCCCGCGCCGGCCTTTTCGGTTTGCGGATGTGCCCGGCGGACTCAGCGCGCCGGACGTGGGCGGATGGCGTACCACATCAGGGCTAGCCAGCCGGCCATCATCAGGAAGCCGCCGGCGGGTGCAGCACCCTCCACCGGCACCAGCCCGTAGAGGCCGAACCAGAACAGTGCGCCGGAAAACAGCAGGATGCCGAGCGTGAACGCGGCACCTGCCACGTTCAGTATGGTGATCAGCCGGCAACCGTCGCACCGCGAAGCCAACCAAGCGACGGCGAGCAACGCCAGGGCGTGCGTCATCTGGTACTGGACGGCGATGGCGAACATTTCGCGGCCAGCCGGATCGAGCGCGCCGTGCCGCCCGTAGGCTCCGGCCGCCACGGAAAACAGCGCATTCAGCGCGCCGACAAACAGCCACAGACGCGCCGCGCAAGGGAGTGTCGGCTGCCTTTCGGTCGTCACGTCGCGGTCCTCAGCAAGCCCTCACCCTCCCGCTTCGCGGGTCCCTCCCTCTCCCGCGAGCGGGCGAGGGATTGTCGCGTGAACTTGACTGAGTGGGCTCCCTCTCCCGCCGGCGGGAGAGGGTCGGGGTGAGGGGAAAGCAAAAAGGGTTTCAGCCGCCCATCCCGCACATGCCGCCGGTGCTGCCGCACGGCATGCCGCAGGGGCCCACGGCGGGCGCGGGCGCCTTGGCGCCGCCGTTGACGCGCGGCGCCGACAGGCCGCGGGTTACATCGGCATCACCGCACTCGGGGCAACTCAGCGCATGGTCCGCGGCCTTCGCCTCGTACTCGGCCGACGAGGCAAACCAAGCCTCGAACACATGCCCTTCGCCGCACTTCATG
>DAIQPV010000266.1:0-4605 GCA_036787145.1 Rhodospirillales bacterium | reverse complement strand
CGGCTATCCGGATCGACAAAAATCTCGCCAAGGCGAGCGAGAGCATCGGCATCGGCTGCCAGCAGTTCGACAGCGACCCACCGATCCCACTCCATAACGAACCCCCAGCCCGGATCGGACAGGCGCGTATCGGGCATGCGATAGTGAAACGTCGGTCGCGGTTTGACTCGAATATCGTCGATGCTGGCCCGGACCTGCTCGGGAGCAAGCTCCGCCAGTAAAGGCAGCAGATCCAGTTCCCGGTTCCGCGTCGGGTTGGCCGCAATGTAGTCGTCGACGAACTGGGTCAGCTCCGGTTGATAGAGAGGGCTCACCACCTTGCGGGCGTAGGCCTTGGGAAACGGGTTGGTAAACGCCAGGGTTCGGCGCAGCAGATCGATATCGATCTCCGCGCGCAGCTTGTTCTCAAGCAGCAGGAATGCCCTCAGGTGCGCAACGATGCTTTCGATGCTGAAAGACGGCACTTCCGGATTGAGCTGGGTGGCGAAGGCATAGACGAGCCCTTCTTTCGTATCTTCGGCGCCGGCGTGCCGCAGGGCCGGGATCAATCGGTCCAGTTCCGGCAAGGCCGACAACGGAACAGGCGGGGAGATGATTTCGACCGGCACCCACAGACTGCTGACGGCGCCGATGGCATTGGCAAGACTGCTCTTTATCGTGTTGGTGACGGCCGGATCCGCATCGGAACTGTCCTCGGTGTGCGCATATTGGCAATCGAGTTCGACGGTGAAGTCACCCAGGCGGGTGCCAGTCACCAGGAACCGATAGGCATCCAGGGGGCGTAGGACCCCGCCGTAAAGATGGCGAACAAGCTCCGCCGCCTTCTCGCAAGAGACGCCGATAAACTCGATCTCGACGCCGATCCTGCGTGGCCGGCCTGCCTCGGTTTGTGGGTAAGGCGGGTCAATCATCAAGGGTCCGGTCAATTGCCTGCAGTCTTGCCCTGGGACACCAGGATTGTGAGGGGCCGTACCGAGCGGGCGTGGCTGGAAGCCTCTCCACCCGCCCGCCGTTCTATCTCCTAACGCTTCAGGAACGGTGCGGTTTCCGAAGGCAGCCCACCGGCGCACACGCTTTTTGCGGACCGGAGCGTTCTCCCCGGCTGATCAACCCATTGGCCGCAAATCCCTTCCCTTTGTACCCGCAGGGGGTACGTCCTGTCTTGGACAGGCTCCTTTCCGCCGCCCACCCCCTCTCGCGGATCAATAGTAATTCTTCATTAAGTATTCCATTAAAATATCTGATGTCAAGCATTGATTTCATTCTTGCCAGACATTCCGTGATATAATGGCCATCGGCGGGGTACTCGTTGTTACTATTATTAGCAAAAAAATCGGATACTCCGCCGTTCGTTCGTCGCTTAGACGAACGTGGGACAAATGGGGAGTAAGGATATCTCAGATGAGTGTGCAACAACCAGAAAATTTTGCCGACGGGCGCGCGATTATTGGATTGCGCGCATTTTTCACTGCGATCATCGCCTTCTTGATCGTGGCCTGCACGCTGTCCACCGCAGCAGCGGTCGACCGTGGGCGGGTGAAGGTGATGAACGGGACGGTGGTCAGCGACCGCAACACCATCCTGCGCGGCGCGAGGATCCAGTTGCTCAAAGCGGGGATCGTGCCCGCCGACAGCTACTGGCATTATCTCAACGCCACCCTCGGCCTGAATGCCGTGCGCTACGGGGTCAAGACGGACGAACTGGGACGGCCCATTGCCGAGCAGCTGCCGGCACTGGATCTTGCGGTGAATCGGGCCGCCGCCAACAATCTCTACCTGATGATCAGCAACTCGACCAAGTCGGGGACCTATGACCTCGCCGAACTCAGGGCCTTCTGGTCGGTCGTTGCACCGCGCTACAAGAACCGGAGCCACGTATTTTACGAAATGACCAATGAACCGGTCAAAGGTGGCCCCCACTGGGGTGCGCCGGAGCAATTCACTGACAAGGTGCTTGCCGACCTGAAATCGATCTACATCCTCATGCGCACCGGTGCGCCCAAAACACACATCGTCATGTTCACAACCGCAAACATCTGGCCGAATTGTGCGTCCTGGGCAGCCTTGATCAAGAAGATGAAGAAAATTGACTGGTCGAAGGCGTCGGTCGGTTACCACCACTACAACGGTACGCACCAGATCGGCGAGGCCGGCCTGCAGTGTCTCAGGGGCCAGTACCCGCTGCTGATGACCGAAACCAACTACTGGACGATCCCGGACCGCGCAATTCTCCGCGATGCTCTTTCCATCAACGAGAAGCTGCGGATCAGCTGGTTTTCTCTTGACGGCAGCGGAAGCGCCCATCGTCTGGAGAACGAGATCATCCCGGCCCTCAACCGGGATGGCTACGCGTGGCCGGCCGAGAACTAGAAGACCATTAGGGCAAGCATCGCCCAACACCGGCGGTCGGGCCTTCGGGTCCGGCCGCCTCACCGTCCGCGACGAGGCTGAGCGCGGCCGGGAAGCACCCTGAGCGCATCCGCATTCCCAATCGATGGATGTAGGTCACCGCGCTGGAGCGGCCCCCAGCCCCTCCCCATCCTCGCACGCCCGAACATCAGCCTGCGGCTGACGCGACGTCATTTGGCCAGCACATAATGATGCGACCGCCTCCGGCAATCGCCCAAACGCCAATTACTAATAAATTAAATACCCACAATTACCCACCATAGACAAGCAGAAAAATGACCCAAAGGAGGATGAGTCCGTGTTATGCTCATCCAATTGGCGGAGTCGGATACTCAATATTACTTAATAAAAATATCATATGCTCCGTCATTCGCCCACTGATTGAGCAAATATGGCACAAATGGGTAGAATGGAGAGGTCAAAATGAGCACGCCACGAACACCACGCCCGGCTGCGGATCGCGCGACTCTTCCGTTGCGCGCAATTTCTTCCGCACTCTTCGCTGTCATGATCCTGGCCTGCGCCGTGACGACGGCGCAGGCAGCGGACCGGGGACGTGTGAAGGTGCAGAACGGAACGGTCGTCAGCGACCGCAATACGATCCTGCGCGGCGGGCGGCTGCAGTTGATTCAAGGGTATGTCCTTCCGGACAGCTATTGGCACTTCCTCAACGCCACCCTTGGCCTGAATGCCGTCCGCTTCGGCGTCAAGACCGGCCACGTCGGACGAACCGTTGAGCAACAGCTCCCGTCCATTGATCTTGCCGTGGAGCGGGCTGCCGCCAACAATCTCTATCTGATGATCAATAACGCCGTCTCATCGGGAACGTACGACTTCGATCAGCTCAAAGAGTTCTGGTCAGCCGTCGCCCCGCGCTACAAAGATCGGACCCATGTCTTTTTCGAAATGACGAATGAACCGGTCAAAGGTAGCCCGCACTGGGGGATGCCGGCACAATACACCGACCAAGTGCTCTCCGACCTGAAGCAAATCTATCTCATCATGCGCGCCGGCGCGCCGAACACACACATCGTCATGTTTACCACGGCAAACCTCTGGCCGGACTGTGCGTCCTGGGCTGCTCTCGTCAGGAAGATGGACGGAGTTGACTGGTCCAATGCGTCCGTTGGCTTCCATCATTATAACGCGACCAACAAGTTCGGGGAAACGGGGCTCCAATGTCTGCGGCAGCAATATCCCCTGCTGATGACCGAGACAAATTACTGGGCGAAGCCCGTTCGCGCCGTGCTTAGAGATGCGCTCTCAACGTACGAAAAGTTGGGTATGAGCTGGTTCTCCCTCGATGGGACTGGCGGCGCCTACTACCTCGAGAACGAGATCATTCCGGCTTTGCACCGCGACGGCTATTTCTGGCCGCCGGAGAACTAAAGCAACACCACCCCGACCGAGGCGGTCGACAGTTCTCATCGTTCGGCCGCCTCATTGTCGTGCCTGGCGGGACAAGTCATCGCGGCCGGAAAGCACTCCAGCGCAACCCCGTCTGCCCTTGACCGATGGGTCCCTCGGGTAGGCCCCCTTGCCCCTTGCCCCTTGCCCCTTGCCTGCCCCGCTTGCGGCCAGCCCGGCTTACGGCCAGCACAAAACCCCCGATTGCCCAAAACAACGGGATAAACAAAAAGCATTCCTTGAACACTTTTGCGCAAAATTCGGCCTTGTGGCAAGCAGAAAATACCCCAAAGCAGGATTGTATCGTGTTATACACGCCCAATGTGCGGAGCTCGATTGCCGACGTTACTCAATAAAGACATTTGATGCTCCGCCATTCGCTCGTTGATTGCGCGATGATGACGCACATGGGTGGGGTAAAGTCAAATGAACATGCCACGAGCCGCAACCTCTGCCGCAAATCGCGCAATTCTTTCGTTGCGCGCAATTACCTCCGCGCTCTTTGCTGTCTTGATCCTGGCAGGGCTGGTGACAAGCGCCGGAGCGGCGGATCGCGGCCGCGTGAAGGTGGTGAACGGCACCGTCCACAGCGACCGCAACACCCTCCTGCGCGGGGCGAGGCTGCAGCTGATCAAGGGCTACGTGCTCCCCGACAGCTACTGGCATTACCTCAACGCGACCCTCGGCCTGAATGCCGTCCGCTACGACGTCAAGACCAACGAGATCGGACGCCCCATCGAGGAGCAGCTTCCGGCGCTGGATCTTGCGGTGAATCGGGCCGCCGCCAAC
>DAIQPV010000265.1:0-4609 GCA_036787145.1 Rhodospirillales bacterium | reverse complement strand
TCGATCGCCCTGCGCTACGAACAGGGCCAGTTCGTGGTGGGCGCCACGCGCGGCGATGGGTTCACCGGCGAGAACGTCACGGCGAACCTCCGCACCCTGGCCGACATTCCGGCGCGGATCGACAATGCACCGGAGATCTTCGAGGTCCGCGGCGAGATCTACATGACCCGAGCCGATTTTTTCGCGCTGAACGAACGGCAGCGGGCCGCCGGCGGCAAGATCTTCGCCAATCCGCGCAACGGCGCCGCCGGCTCGCTGCGCCAGCTGGACCCGGCGATCACCGCCACGCGGCCGCTCCGCTTCTTCGCCTATGCCTGGGGGGAGATCAGCGAACCCCTCGCCGCGACGCATTCGGGGTTTCTCGATCGACTGCAGGAGATGGGATTTCCGGTCAATCCGGAGGCCCGGCTGTGCCGGGACCAGGCCGGGATGTTGGCGTTCTGCCGGGAGCTGGGGGAGCGTCGCGCCGATCTCGCTTACGACATCGACGGCATCGTGTTCAAAGTAAACCGGCTGGACTGGCAGGAACGGCTGGGTTTCGTCAGCCGCGCGCCCCGCTGGGCGATCGCCCGCAAGTTCCCCGCCGAGCAGGCGCGTACCCGGCTCCAGGCCATTCGCATCCAGGTCGGCCGGACCGGCACCCTGACGCCGGTGGCGGAGCTTCAGCCGGTCACCGTCGGCGGCGTCGTCGTGTCCCGGGCGACCCTGCACAACGAGGACGAGATTGCGCGCAAGGATGTGCGCGAGGGCGACACGGTGATCGTGCAGCGGGCGGGCGACGTCATCCCGCAAATCGTCGAGGTGGTGAAGGACGCGCGGCCGGCGGGTGCCGTGCCCTTCGTCTTTCCGCGCGCCTGCCCGGAATGCGAGAGCGCCGTTCTGCGCGAACCGGGTGCCGTGGCCAATCGCTGCACGGGCGGTCTGATCTGTCCGGCGCAGGCGGTGGAACGCCTGAAGCACTTTGTCTCGCGCGACGCCTTCGACGTCGAGGGGCTGGGCGAACGGCACCTGGAGGCTTTCCGGGCCGACGGCCTGATCTGTAATCCGGGCGACATCTTCCGGATGAAAGACCGGATCGACGCGATCCGGACTCGCGAAGGCTGGGGCGAACGCTCGGCCGCCAATCTGCTGGCGGCGATCGAAGCACGGCGACGCGTGCCGCTCGATCGCTTTATCTATGCGCTGGGCATTCGCCAGATCGGGCAGGCGACGGCGAAGCTGCTGGCGCGTCGCTACCGCTCCTTCTCCGCGCTGCGCACAGCCATGCGCGAAGCCGCCGATCCGGCGTCCGAGGCCTATCGCGATCTCAACGCCATCGATGGGATCGGGCCGTCGATGGCCGCTGATCTCGTCGCCTTCTTCGCTGAGCAGCACAACTTGGCCGTTCTCGACGACCTGCTGTCGGAGACGACGGTGGAGGAATTCGCAGGGGCCGCCCGCGCCAGCGGCGCGCTCGCCGGCAAGACCATCGTCTTCACCGGCACGCTGACGAAGATGACCCGCGGCGAGGCGAAGGCACGCGCCGAGTCGCTCGGCGCCAACGTCGCCGGCTCGGTCTCGAAAAAGACCGACTTCGTGGTCACCGGCGCTGACGCGGGCTCGAAAGCGAATAAGGCGGCGCAGCTCGGCGTCCGGATGCTGAGCGAGGACGACTGGCTGGCGCTGATCGGGGAGAGATGATTGGCGCCGACGGGGCGCGGGCACGTGCGCATCGCCGCTCGACCCCGGGATCGCAAGGCCGTAGGTTTGCGTTCAACCAAGACTGACGCTTGGTGGGAACAGATGATGGTTCGCTGGAATTCCGACACTCCCCGCCGACCTGAAGTCCGCCGCCGTGCGAAGGCGCCTCTCGGCGTCCTCTGCCTGATCTCGTTGGTCCTCACTGCCTGTGAGACATACCCCCGGAAGGCAGAGCAGGCGCCGGTCAATCCGCCGCCGGAGGATCTCCTGGAGGGCACATGGCTGGCCAGGGAAATCGGCGGCGAAGCCATCGGAGCCGGGCAGCCGACTCTCCATTTCACCAGCGACGGCCGGGCCAGCGGCTCCGGCGGCTGCAATACCTTTACCGGCCCGGTCAGCATTGACGGCGACGCCATGGCGTTCGGCCCGCTGGCCTCGACGCGCAAAGCCTGCCTGCCGGCGTTGCTCGATCAGGAGCAGAAATTTTTCATCGCGCTGGCCGGCGTCCGATCCTTCCAACTGGACGGCGAGCAGCTGACGCTGCGCGACACCGCCGCCCGGCCGCTGGTGCAGCTCGCCCACGGCACCGACGTCTCAGGCCTGTCTCAGTAGGCCCGCAGGGCCGCCGCATGCGGGGGACTCTCGGGGACTTAGCGAAGCGCGGCCCGCCGCTGGAAGCCGGACGAGCGATCAGTCCGGATCAAGCGCAATCCCAAGCATTATGTGACGCGCATCAGCGAGTTCAGACCGCCCCTCACCGCTTGCTCAAGGGCAACCTTGAAGGCCGTGCGTCCGAAGACGATGCCGAGATGGCGGACCGACCCGAGAACCATGTCCTCGGCCCGCATCCGTCCGTTGCGCAGCGCGGCGGCTCGGGCATCGGCACCGGGATAGCTGCCTTCCAGCCGCGCGGCACTGGCAGCGAGGCCCTGGCTGACCGACCGCGCCAGCTCCCGGCAATCGACGCGGGAGGGATCGTAGTGCACGATCAGGGAGTTGGACGCCGGCCGGACATCGACCCGGTCAACGCCGTTGTGAGCTTCGAGGGCCGCGGGCAAGTCCCGCATCAAGACTTCATCATCGCGCAAACCGGGAACCTTGAAACGGACACGCCCTGGCACATGATGGACATCGCACGTCATGATCATCACCACAAACCGGACCTAAACTGCGCAGCCCTTTTACTGCGATTCATTCTTAATGTCACCACCCAATTGCGGCGAGCGTTTCCTTGGGAGCGGGAGGGCAGCGCCGCTCATGAGCCGTGGGGCAATTCCGAGCGCTGCGGAGCGATGAGAGCACGCACAAGGGTGCCTATAGTCACACCGTTGTGGGCGACGGTCGAGAAGACCGGAGAGGCGCGACCAGTGACCGCGGCGATGAACAGCAGGGTGTTGAGCGCGACTGCCCAGCGGAAGTTGCTCTGGATCAGGCCGATCGTCTCGCTGGCCAGCGCCCGGGCCTGCACGACGCCAAACAGGTCGTCCCGCAGCAGGACCACGTCGGCCGTGGCCCGGGTCAGATCGGCGCCGCGCGGCATGGCGATGCCGACGTCGGCGGCGATCAGCGCCGGCGCGTCATTGACCCCGTCACCGATGAAGGCAACCGTCCGGCCTTCGGCCTGAAGGTCGCGCACGACGATGGCCTTTTCATCCGGACGACGGTCGGCAAAGACCATGTCGAGACCGAGATCGTCGGCCAGCGCCCGTGACTTGGCTTCCCGGTCTCCGGTCAGCAGGACCAGCGTTCGGACCCCGAGCTCGCGCAGCCGCGCCATCGCCGCCGTCGCCTCCGGACGGGGACGGTCACGCAAGCCGACGATCCCCGCCGGCTCGCCGTCAATCGCCGCGTACAGCAGCAGCTTGCCCTCGGCCTCCAGACGTTCCGCATCGGATCTGAAAGGAGCGAAGGGCACATGCTCATGCTCGTCCAGAAAATGCCGGCTGCCGACGACGATCCGCTTGCCGTCGGTCTCGCTGATCAGGCCATGGGCGACGATGAAGGCCACCTCGTCGTGATGGATGTGGTGGAAAGCGGCGTTGCGATGCGCTTCCTTGACGATGGCCTCGGCAACCGGGTGCGTCGTATGCTCCTCTAGCGATGCGAGCAATGCCAGCAGTTCGTCCGGGCTGCATCGATCGCCGACAGGCACGACGTCGGTCACGCTGAGATCGCCGAACGTCAAGGTGCCGGTCTTGTCGAACACGACCGTATCCACCTCGGTCAATGCCTCGATGCTTCGGCCGCCCTTGATGAGGATGCCGGACTTGGCGCCGCGATAGAGCGCCGACTTGATCGCGACCGGCGCGCCCAGCTTCAGGGCGCAGGAGTAATCCACAAGAAAGATCGACGCCAGACGGTTCAGGTCCCGCGTCAACAGGAAGGTGACCGCACCCAAGCCGAGGGTGAGCAGAACGCGATGCTCGGCCAGTCGCTCCGCCTCGGATTGGATCACAGGCTTGCGGTTCAGCGCCGATTTGATGAACTCGGCGATGCGGGCCGTCGTCGTGGCGTTACCGACCCGGATCGCGCGAACGCGCAGGCGTCCCTGCTGAACGACGCCGCCGGCCACCACACGCCCGCCCGCCTCGCGATCGATCGGCACACTCTCGCCGGTAATTGACGCCAGGTTCACCGTCGCAGCGCCGCTGACAACCTGTCCATCGACCGGGATCATGTCACCCGGCCCGACGACGACGATGTCCTCTTCGCGCAGATCGTCGGCGGCGACTTCCGCGAGGGTGCCGTCGGCGGTTTCCAGCCAGGCTCGGGCGGGGGGCAGTGCCAGCATCCGCCGCAGCAGATCGTTCGAAGCCTCGCTCGTCGTCGCCTCGAGATAGTTGCCGAGGTTGAGCAGCGTCAGGGTCGCCGCGGCAGTTCCGGCTTCACCGCGCAGCAGCGCGATGGAGAGCGCCGCCGCATCCAGTGC
>DAIQPV010000264.1:2062-4723 GCA_036787145.1 Rhodospirillales bacterium | reverse complement strand
CAGGAATGTTCGGGACCTTGCTCCATTCGATCGTCTTCATTTCACCGGTGAAAGAGCTCAGCGGGTAGGCAACAATCTGATCTATCACCGGCTGAATCGCCTTTTTGTCCTCAAGCGTGTCGTCCTGGAACACGCGGGGTATCGCGGTGCCCAGTGAAGTGGAGCAGCGGAAGACATCGGTGATACCGGCTCGCTTCACGCCGTTCCACCTCGGACCAACAAGCTGATAAAAACCGGGCTTCGACCCGTAGGCCTTGCCGAGTTGGCCGAACTGGTCAGTCCGGGCATCGTACAACGCATAGACCCAGAAGCGGTCGCCGAAGTCCGGCACCTGTATCACGACCGGCTCGTCGTCGAGCGAAAAGAATCCCAAGCCGTAGACAACGTCCTGGTTCGGGCAGGTGACGAAGGTTTCTGACGGCTCAATATAGTCGGCGAGCATCGCGATCTGGCCGCGCGGTGCAACGGGCAGGACGCCGTTGAGGTGACCCGGCTGCGGCGCCTGCGTGATTGCCGCCCTGCGGTTGAGCATGTTTACGATCGGCCAACCCCAGACATAAGCGATCTTCGCAATCGTTCGGGCATACTCCGGGTACATAACGATGCCCGCAGCCGGCTGCGTAAGCTCAGACGTCATGGCGGCGTCTTCCGCTTGGGCCGCCCCGGTGGGAGCGGCAACCGAAGCGACCGCGGCGGGGACAGTCGCTCCGGTGCCGAAGGCGCCAACGACCGCTGCGCCGATGCCGCTCTTCATGGCGTCGCGCCGATTGATGTCTAGGTGGTCACCGGATTTCGTTTCCATTGCACCCTCGCTTCTAAAGATCCCTTTCACGACCGGTTCGCGCCACCCTCCGAAGGGCAAGGGCGAAATGGTCCCTTCCTTACGGCGTGACGATGTTGAACCAGAAATCGAAGGTGTCGAGGTAGGAGACCAGCTCGTCGAGCTTCGCCTTGTTGCCGCTGACCTTGACGTCACCGGCGCCGGTGGCGTCGGCGAGCGTCGTCTCCTTGAGGATGATCTTGTTCAGCGTGTCCCGGCTCAGCGTCACCGTGGCGTCGGCCTTGTCGGACTGCTGGCCGGCGGTGTGGTTGAGAACGCCGTTTTCCAGCTCGACGAGGTACTTACCGCCGGACTTGCCGAAGTCGAAGTTCAGCACCGCCTTGGCATCCGCCGCTTTCGGGCCATTCAGGCGTACGGCGAGGTAGTCGAAGAATAGGTCGAGCGACATCGCCCGAACGGTATCGGGGCTGGCGGTGTCCGGCGTCGGCAGCTTGGCGACGCCCTCGCGCAGTTCCTTGGCGCCGGTGAGGTAGAAGTTGCGCCACGGCCCGTTCTCCGCCTGGTAGCCGAGTTGCTCCAGTGCATCGGCCTGAAGCTTGCGCGCCGCCTCGTTATCGGGATCGGCAAAGATGACGTGGTTGACCACTTCCGCCACCCAGCGGTAGTCGCCCTTGTCGTAGGACTCCTGCGCCTTCTTCAGCACGGCATCGGCACCGCCCATGAAATCGACGTAGCGCTTGCTGGCCTCAACCGGCGGCAGCTCGTGCAGCGTCGCCGGATTGCCATCGAACCAGCCCAGGTAAAGAACATAGGTGGCTTTGACGTTGTGGCTGATGGACCCGTAATAGCCGCGATTGGCCCAAACGTGAGCAAGGCTGTCGGGCAGCTCGAACTGCTCGGCGATCTCGGCCTTGGTGAGGCCGTGATTGACCATGCGCAAGGTTTCGTCGTTGATGTAGCGATAAAGGTCGCGCTGGGACCGCAAAAGCGTGACCACCTCGGCATTGCCGAAGCTCGGCCAGTGGTGCTGGGCGAACATCACATCGGCCTTGTCGCCCCACATCTGCAGCGCCTGGTTGAGGTACTTCGACCACGGCAGCGGCTCGCGGATCTTGGCGCCGCGCAGCGAGTAGGTGTTGTGCAGGGTGTGGGTGCAATCCTCGGCGGCCGCGATGGCTTTCTTCTCCTTGATGTACCACAGCATCTCCGAGGGCGCCTCCGAGCCGGGGGCGAGCAGGAACTCGTAGGTCAAGCCGTCGATCACGTGCGTCTCGCCAGTCTTGGTCACCGTGTCGGTCGGCGGGATCAGCGTCACCGTGCCGGCCGACGTGGTGGTTCCCAGCCCCGCGCCGACCTGCCCCTTGGCGTCGGGCGGCAGCAGGTTGCCGTACATGTAGCTGGCGCGGCGGCTCATGGCGGTGCCGGCCATGACATTCTCGGCCACCGCCGCCTCAAGAAATCCCTCGGGAGCGTAGATCTTGACCCGTCCCGCCTTGACGTCGGCCTCGTCGACAACACCGCGGACGCCGCCGTAGTGGTCGACGTGGCTGTGGGTATAGATCACTGCCTTGACCGGCTTCTTGCCGCGGTTCTTGTAGTAGAGATCGATGGCAACCTTGGCGGTCTCGGTCGAAATCAGCGGATCGACGACGACGATCCCCTCCTTACCTTCGATGATGGTCATGTTCGACAGGTCCTGATTGCGGACCTGATAGATGCCGTCGATCACCTGGAAGAGGCCGCTCATGTTGATGAGTTGAGCCTGGCGCCACAGGCTGGGATTGACGGTATCGGGCGTCGCCGCGCCGTCGGCGATGAACTTGAACTGCTCGGGATTCCAGATCAGATTGCCCGCCTGTCCCTTGATCATCTCGGTGGGC
>DAIQPV010000264.1:0-2052 GCA_036787145.1 Rhodospirillales bacterium | reverse complement strand
GGCAGCGGCGCGATCAGTCCCTTGCGCGCGCCGTCAAAGTCGGACTTGTCGGAAAACGGCAGCTCGTCCAGCAGCTTGCTGTTCGCTGCTTTCGTCGCCGCGGTCGCATCCTTGCGCGCATCCTGGTTCTGCGCGAGGGCGCCGTCCGTACTCGCTGTCCAGATCAGCCAGAAAGCCAACACATTGGCGCAAGTAATCCTTCGTCCCATCGACTGTCCTCCCATTGCCCGATTGCAATTCTTTGTTGTGGATTTTGGCCAAAACCCACCTTTGGGGTGACAGACGACTGCCTGCGCCCCTTTGTCGGCGCAAACGCCTTTCGATCGCAAAGGTTCCGGGGAGGCCCGCGCAGGCGCCGGAGGGGGAGAACCGGCGCGCGGTCGTCGCTGTGGCCAATGGCGGACGCCCGGCCCTCTCGAACGATTTGGCGCGCCGCTGGTCCCGGCGCGCCATAATGAGACCCGCTGCCGGCGCTTACGCAGTCCTCGCCACCGGAGCCTGCGTCAACGGGCATATCAACGCGCGCGGGTCTCGCACGGCAGGAGCAAGGAGAACCCGCCCCTGCCGTCGCGGCTCGGCCGCTTTGCTCAGCTTTTTGGCAGCACCTTTGCCGCGATGGCCTCCGAGTAGGCCAGCTCGACCAGATCGCCCACCTTGAGATTGGTCATCCGCTGCTGCATCTCCGGGTCCTTGACGGTGATCGTCCGGCTTCCGTCAACCCCGCGCAGGGTCACCGTATGGGTGGCGAGGTTGATCGCCGTGACCTCGGCGACGACGTTGACCTGCTGGCCCCACGCACGCCCCGAGGGCTGTCCGGGCGGGGTGCTGCCGGTTGCAATGGTGGTGCTCACCGTCGCCGAGCCCGGGGGAAGCACGCGGGCCGTCAGCGACTGCAGGAGTCCGATGATCACCGTGTCGCCGGTCTTCAGCCGGGTCAGATCCACATCGGCCGGCACCTTCACGGTCGTCACCGCGCCGCGATCATTCTGCAAGGTGATGGTCCGTGCCTGATGATTCACGGCGAGCACGGTCGCTTCGCCCTCGGCGTACTCTTCCGCAAGCAGCGTGGGCTCGGACGGCTGGGCGACGGCGCTCGATGACGCGGCCGTATCGGACTTGTCATGGTGGCTGCAGCCCGCCACGGCAAACAGTGCCGTCCCGACAAGAGCCGCGGTGAGATAGGCTCCTCGCTTCATGTGCATCTATTCCTCCACTGACTGTGTTTCTTCGGTTGTTACCGTCACCTGAGTGACGGCGAGTCCTGCGCTCTCCTATCGATCGTTGCAAGGAATACCGTGACATCGCGAAAAAGTCGCAGGGCGTTTGCCGGCGAGCAGCGAAGCGGCGCCGCGCTGGTCCGGATCAATCGGGCGAGGCTCAGCCGCGGCGCGGCAGCAGAACCGTGTAGTCGAAGTCGAGGACGACGGCGGGATCATAGTTGCCGGCCTCGTCCTTGTAAGGGAAGCCCGCGGCGGCCTTGTCCTTCAAGGCCACCGTGCGCAGCCTCAGCGCGCCCACGTCGGTGCGTCCGGGAACCTCCAGCTTCGCCAGGACCTCCGAGAAGGCGTAGATCGTATGACCCGCGAAGGTGGGGGCAACATGGCGGCCGCCGTTGATCGCCAGAATCTTGAACGCGTTCGCCAGCCCGTTGAACGACAGGGACCGGGCGATGCTGATGATATGGCCGCCATAGATCAGTCGCCGGCCAAAGCGGCTGTCCTTCTGCATCAGCGCATCGAAATGCACCTTGGCGGTGTTCTGGTACAGGCGGGTTGCCATCATGTGCTCCGCCTCCTCGATCGTCGTCCCGTCGACGTGATCGATTTTCTCCCCTTCGACGTAATCGTCCCAGAGCTGGTCGGAGCCGGCCAGAACGGCGTCGTAGTCCCGCACATCGAGATTGGCCGGAACCGCCAGGTCGGCCGCTGCAACGGCATCGGGGAGATCCGGGGTGATCGGCGCGGGCGCCGGCGCTGATTCGTCCCGCTTGCGCACCATCACCCAGCGACAGTAGTCGAGCACCGTCTCGCCAAGCTGATTGCTGCCGACCGA
>DAIQPV010000263.1:0-4742 GCA_036787145.1 Rhodospirillales bacterium | reverse complement strand
GTTTCTATAAGCCCACCATCGGCCGTCTGACGCTGGAGCATCCGCAGCACGGACCGATGCTCCTGGAGCAGATGGAAGGCTTCCGCATCCCGCAACGGGCGGGCGTCGCGCGCACCTTTCAGAACATCCGGCTGTTCGGGGCGATGTCGGTGCTGGAGAACCTGATCGTTGCCCAGCACAACACGCTGATGCGGGCCTCGTGGTTCTCGATCGGGGGACTGCTGGGCCTCGGCCAGTACCGCAAGGCCGAGCGTGAAGCGGTGGATCTGGCGCGGTACTGGCTGGACAAGGTCGGGCTGCTGGAACGCGGCGACTGGCTGGCCGCAAGCCTGCCTTATGGCGACCAGCGCCGCCTCGAGATCGCGCGCGCCATGTGCATCCGCCCGGTGCTGCTGTGTCTTGACGAACCGGCAGCAGGCCTCAATCCGCGCGAAAGTGCATCGCTGAACGCGCTGCTGCTTTCCATTCGCGATGACCACGGCATCGGCATCCTGCTGATCGAACACGACATGAGCGTGGTGATGCAGATCTCCGACCACATCGTCGTTCTTGATTATGGGCGCAAGATTGCCGAGGGGGAGCCGGCACAGGTGCGCAGTGATCCGGCCGTCATCAAGGCATACCTCGGCGAAGAGGAGGACGACGAACTGCCGCCCGAGGTGGCCCAGGATCTGATCGAGGATCGGACCGCAGGCGAGGCGGGCGCAAGCTGAAATGCTGACAATCAGCGGCTTGCACACCTTCTACGGTAATATCGAAGCCCTGCGCGGCGTCACCCTCGAGGTCCGCCAGGGGGAGATCGTCACCCTGATCGGCGCCAACGGGGCCGGCAAGTCCACGCTGCTGATGACCATCTGCGGCCAGCCTCGCGCGACGCGCGGTCAAATCTGGCTTGAGGGCGAGGACATCACCCGCTGGCCAACGCACGCCATCATCAAGGCCGGCATTGCCCAGTCGCCCGAGGGCCGGCGCATCTTCCCGCGGATGAGCGTGCACGAAAACCTGTTGATGGGGGCGACGACAGGCGATCCCGCCCATCTTGCCGACGACCTCAACCGGGTTTATGCGCTGTTTCCGATTCTGCATAAGCGGATCGATCAACGCGGCGGCACCTTATCGGGGGGCGAGCAGCAAATGCTCGCCATCGGCCGGGCGCTGATGAGCCGGCCCCGGCTGTTGTTGCTCGACGAGCCGTCGCTCGGCCTGGCGCCGATGGTGGTCAAGCAGATCTTCAGGACGATCGAGGAGATCAACCGCGAGCAGCAGGTTACTGTCTTCCTCGTCGAGCAGAACGCCTATCACGCGCTCAAGCTTGCCCATCGCGCCTACGTGCTCGTCAACGGCGCGGTCAGCCTGTCCGGCAGCGGGCGGGAACTGCTCGCCAATCCGGAAATCCGCGCGGCCTACCTGGAGGGTGGGCATTGACGGAAAAGGGCCGATGATGGAAGCGCTACTTGGCACCTCGCTCGGCGTTTTCCTCGCAATCACCGGCGTGCTGACCGGCTTCTGTGCGTTCATGACCGGCCAGGCGGTTGCCGACACCTGGCGCCCCTATTGGCATGTGATCGTCTATTGCGCGCTGCTGGGAGGGGTCGCCCGTTTCCTGATCTATGGCCTTTTCGACGGCGCGCTGACGTCAGTCAGCGGCTATCTGATCGGGACGGCCTTGCTCATTCTTCTCGGGAGTTTCGCCTTTCTCGCGAAGCGCGCCCGCAAGATGGTCTGCCAGTATCCTTGGCTCTACCGTCGAACGGGCTTGTTTGCGTGGCAACCCCTGCATCCGGAGCATCGCGAGAACCCCCACCCTTGACAACTGCTCAACGACAACTCATGCCTTCTTGCGACCGGTTTGCCCCCCACGGGCGGGGACCGCGCTGGGAAATTTCGAGCGCACACGCATCGAGCTTCGGCCACAGCAACGGAGAGGAGTGACTGCGGATGAAATTGTTTAGATCCATTCTCGCTGCCGCGGCGATCATGGTCGCCGTTGGAGCGACAACGGGCAGGGCCGATATTCCGATCGCCGTGGTGGGTCCAATGACCGGGCAATACGCGGCTTTCGGCGCGCAGATGAAAGCGGGCGCGGAGCAGGCGGTCATCGATATCAACAAGGCGGGCGGGGTCCTCGGTCAGAAGCTGGTTCTGGAAATCGGAGACGACGCCTGCGATCCCAAACAGGCCGTTGCAGTTGCCAATCAGGTGGCAGCCAAAGGCGTCAAGCTGGCGGCGGGCCACTTCTGCTCCGGATCTTCCATACCGGCGTCGGACGTCTACGCCGAGGAAAACGTGATTCAGATTTCGCCGGCCTCAACCAATCCGAAGCTGACGGAACAGGGAAAGAAGAACGTGTTCCGCACCTGCGGGCGGGATGACCAGCAGGGTGCGGTTGCCGGCAATTACATGGCCGACCATTATGCGGACAAGAAAATCGCCATCGTTCACGACAAGCAGGCCTATTCGAAGGGGCTCGCTGACGAAACCAAGAAGCAGCTGAACGCTCGCGGCGTCCAGGAGGTCCTGTACGAGACGATCACGCCGGGCGAGAAGGACTACTCTGCCTTGGTCAGCAAGCTGAAGCAGGCCGGGGTCGAGATCCTCTATTACGGCGGTTACCACACCGAGGCGGGACTCATCGTGCGCCAGATGCGCGAGCAGGGGATGTCCACGGTCCTGATCTCCGGTGACGCGCTGGTCACCCAGGAGTATTGGGGCATCACCGGGCCGCTGGGCGAAGGCACGTTGATGACGTTCAGCCCCGATCCGCGCAAGAACCCTGCCGCTGCTCCGGTCGTCAAGGAATTCCGGGAGAAGGGGATCGAGCCGGAGGGTTATACCCTCTATACCTATGGGGCGATCCAGGCCTGGGCTGACGCGGTCAAGGCTGCCGGCACCACGGATACGACGAAGGTTGAGGACAAGCTCCGCAGCGGTTCCTACGAAACGGTCCTTGGGAAGATCGGCTTCGACGACAAGGGCGACGTGAAGGCGCCGGGATACGTCTTTTACGTCTGGAAGGACGGCAAATACGACTACGTCCAGTAGGCGGACCCAGGTCGGCGGCAGGCGTTTGGCGGCCCTGCCCGCCCACGCCGATGCCAGCGCCCGGCAGCTACTTCTGCCGGGCGCTGCAGCTTGGACGTGACCGAACGGCGTGCCGCAGAGCGGACGCGCTGCGCGCGTTCTTCTGAATCACTCGGCAGCCGTTAGCGGTTCTGTGCCCGCCAACGGCTGCCGAGGACGCTCAGGGCCGGGAGGAGCGGCTAGGCGGCCTCCGGTTCCTGGCCTTTGCGTCCGAGGCCGATGCGCTTGGCAAAATCCGAGCGCTGCTGGGCATAGTTGGGCGCCACCATCGGATAATCCGCCGGCAGGCTCCACTTGGCCCGGTATTCGTCGGGCGTCATGTTATAGGTCGTTCGCAGATGCCGCTTCAGCATCTTCAGCTTCTTGCCGTCTTCCAAACAGATGATGTAGTCAGGAGTCACCGACTTGCGAACGGGAGCCGCCGGCTTCGGGACAATGAACGTCACCTCGCTTGGCGCCACGTCAAGGCTCGTCAACGAATTGAAGACACTGAGAATGATGTCGGAGATCTGTGATGTCGGCACTTGATTGTTGCCGAGGTACGCAGCAACCACGTCAACAGTCATCCGGAGCACGTCATCCCGCGATACTTCGCCGTTGTTGTTGTCACTCATGGTAATTTCAACCTGATTGCAATAACATGCCGTTAGGCGTCCGTATTAGTACGTCGTGCCGCGGCAGTGTCAATGTGAAAAAAGAAGAAGGGAGTATTCGTGGATCGCAACGGTAGGAATAACAATAAAAGCCGTCCGCCCGTCCAGCACAGGCGGCGGGCGGGGAGCGTTACGCTGCGGCCCTCGCCTCCCTGCGGCCGGACAGGGTCCGACGGGGGCGGGCGCAAATGCCGGTAGTTTGGCCGGTGGTGTGCCGGTGGTGGCGCACTGGCCACCGGAGGCGAGATGTGGTATTAGGAGTTCCTCCGCGCCACCCTATCGGTGGGCGTTGTCATCCGCAGGCTCGAACTCGTCCGTGACAGATCGCAGGACCATTGGTATCGCCAGCGACCATGCGGGCTTCGACTTGAAGCAGGTGCTCAAGGAGGAACTCCGGGACCTGGGCCGGACAGTCGTCGACCTGGGGCCCGACGGGCCTGAGTCGGTGGACTATCCGGACTACGGCTACGCCATGGCGCGTGCCTTGCGGGAAGGGCTTGTCGAGACCGGGGTCCTGATCTGCGGCAGCGGCATCGGCATCAGCATCGCCGCCAACCGGTTTTCGGAGGTGCGCGCGGCCCTGGTTCACGAGGAACTGGGAGCCCGGCTTGCACGCCAGCACAACGATGCCAACGTCATCTGCTTCGGTGGCCGGATGATCGGCGCCGATGTTGCCTTGGATTGCCTCCGCGTGTTCTTAAATACGCCATTCGAAGGCGGTCGCCATTGCCGGCGGGTCGACAAGCTGTCGAACCCGGCCTGAAGCAATTATCGGGAGTCTTGTATGTCGCAACCTCTTCCTTCCCGCACGATCCTTGACGAGGAGAGCTTTTTTTCCGCTCCCCTCGCCGTCGCCGATCCGGCGATCGCCGCCGCCGTTCGCGATGAGTTGCGTCGCGAGCAGGACCACATCGAGCTGATTGCCTCCGAGAATATCGTCTCCCGCGCCGTCCTGGAGGCGCAGGGCTCGGTGATGACCAACAAATATGCCGAGGGCTATCCGGGCAA
>DAIQPV010000262.1:0-4751 GCA_036787145.1 Rhodospirillales bacterium | reverse complement strand
GAGCGCACGTAGACGACGCCTGTCTTGCCATCCTTGTTCTGCCGCAGGCCGATCACCGTCGATGAGGTGCTGAGCGTGTCACCGGGGTAGACCGGCGCGAGAAACCGCCCCTGGGCATACCCGAGATTGGCGACCGCGTTCAGCGAGACGTCAGGCACCGTCTTCCCGAACACCACGTGAAACGCCAGGAGGTCGTCAATCGGCGCCCGCGGCATGCCCAGGATGCGGGCGAACTCTTCCGATGAATTGAACGCAAAACGCACACCGTAGAGTGCGGTGTACAACGCCACATCGCCGTCGCCGACCGTCCGCGGCGTGGCATGGCGGATCTGCTGGTCCATACGGAAGTCTTCAAAGAAATTTCCCGGGTTGGTCTTGGTGGTCATCGTCACCTCCCCCTTGAGTTTATCCCGAAGCCCTCACCCTCGTTCCCTCTCCCGCGTGCGGGAGAGGGAGGCAGCGCGCTGGCGAGTTGCGCTGTCGGCGTACTGCTCGTTCCCTCTCCCGCGTGCGGGAGAGGGAGGGGCCCGCGCAGCGGGAGGGTGAGGGCGCCCATTGACTCTCTTCAGAACGCGTAGGCTTTGGCCAGGTCCGGATCCTTCTTCGCCACCAGACGGGCAAGATCGACGATCACCTTCGCCTGCTTCCAGGTGGCGTCGTCCTGCATCTTGCCGTCGAGCATGGCCACGCCGGAACCCGTCGGCAGCGCCTCGAGGATGCGCTTGGCAAACAGCACCTCCGGCACCTCCGGGCTGAAGACACGCTTGGCGATGGCGATCTGGTTCGGTGCGAGGGACCAGGCGCCGGTGCAGCCCATGAGGAAGGCATTGCGAAACTGCGCCTCGCACGCAGCTTCATCCTTGATGTCGCCGAACGGCCCGTAAAAAGCGCGCAGACCGTTGGACTGGCACGCGTCGACCATCTTGGCGACGGTATAGTGCCAGAGGTCCTGCTGTGAGAACGCCCTCTCCTGCTTCCCCTCGACCGGATCTGCGAGCACCCCGTAAAGCGGATGCCCTCCGCCGACCCGCGTCGTCTTCATGCCGCGCGAGGCGGCAAGGTCCGCCGGCCCGAGACTGAAGCCGTGCATTCGCGGGCTCGCGCACGCAATCTCCTCGATGTTCTTCACCCCTTGCGCCGTCTCCAGCAGGGCGTGGATCAGGATGGGCTTTTTCACCGAGTATTGCGCTTCCAGCAGCGCCAGATACTGATCGACGAAATGAATGTCCCACGCACCTTCAACCTTCGGGATCATCATCACGTCGAGCTTGTCGCCGATTTCCCGGACGATCTCGCGGATATCATCGAGCACCCAGGGGCTGTTCAGCGCGTTAACCCGAGTCCACAGCGCGGTGTCGCCGAAATCGGTGGCCTTGGCGACCTCGATGAAGCCGCTGCGCGCCGCTTCCTTGGCATCCGCCGGAATCGCGTCCTCCAGGTTGCCGAGGAGCACGTCCACCTGTTTCGCCATTTCCGGAACCCGGGCGCGGATCTTTTCCAGATGCGGCGGAAAGAAATGAATCATCCGTTCCGGACGGACCGGCAGCTCGCGTACGGGCTCGGGCGCTCCGGCCGCAAGCGGTTTGTAGAACTGTGACGGCAGCTTCACGGGTTCCCTCCCCTCCGATTGTTCGCGCTTGCACAATATTTTCCTGAAACACGAGGTACACCTTAGCGGCAAGCCCGTCAAATGCCGCGCTCGCCGGCTCCGTGCATCGAGTCCGGCAGAATGGCCGGGGTCACGGATATGGTAGGACCTGTGGGGAAGGCGGAAATTCCGTCGCGGGCCGTGCGCCGATCTTCCCGGCTCGTGGATCGCCCATGCGATCGTTGCATTTGCCCGTTATGGGTTAATTATGGGATTTTTTGGTCCTCAACGAGCGACCGGCGGCCCACAAAAAAACCGCCCCTGACGGGGCGGTTAAGTTGGATAGGGAGGAGGTCTAAGTGAACCCGTAGGGCTCACATGGACGCTCGCGGGACATCCTTCTTATACCCCTTATGGGGATAAACAACAAGAAATTTTTTGATCGAGGCAAAAAAAACGAGCGCCGGGAGCTGTCGTCGCAGACGCCGCCGGTCGATGATCAAACGGCGATCGCCGCGACCCCCTGCCGTTCGGCAGCCCGGCACAGCGCCTGATCCTTGCTGGCAAGCGTGGCGCCGAGGCGCATCGCCAGCTCCAGATACGCCGCGTCGCAGGCGGTGAGGGCTTGCGATCGGGCGAGGCCGAAAATTTCCGTAAACGCTCGATCGCTCGTTTGCGCATCGACATTCACGTCGAGTGCCTATAGGAGATCGAGGAAGGTTGCGATATCGCCTGCAGTGATCCAGCCACGCCTTTCGGCAAGGGCCAGGACGTTGGCGATTTCCAGCCGCCAGAGCGTGGGCACGTCGATCGTCTCGCCGAGCAGACGATCGAGCAGTCGTACGTCTGTTCCTCGTGTTTCGTCCTCAAAGCACCAGGCGAGTGCGATCGAGGCATCCAAGACGATGCTCACTTGCGCCCCTGGTCGATGAGTTCGCGGATGGTAACGTCGCCCAGAGTTCGGCCTTTGCGAAAGGTCTTCAGCCGTTCGATTGCCGCCTCACGCCTCGCGCGATCGGGTCCCGCGACCGGCACCAGCTTCGCCACCGGGGTGCCGTGACGGGTGATAACGATTTCCTCGCCCTTCGCCGCCCGCTCGATCAGTTCTGACAAATGCGTCTTCGCCTCGAAGGCGCCAACCGTCGCCGACATGGTGTTCGTTTCCCAGTAAACTAGCCTGAGACTCGTTTACTCAAACGGCGGTGGTGCGGCAACCGGCGAAAAGCAGCGAGGTCGCTGGCCCGATGATCACCCGGCGGTCGTCCACCCGCGGGACACCGCGCGGCTTGTTCGGCACAACGGCGAAGCTATCGCCATGGAACCCGCAAAGAAAAGAGGGGGCCGATGGCCCCCTCGCGTCCTGCACTTCACACTCTTAGAAGGATCGGCGTCAGGCCGTCGTGCTGACGAGGCCCGTCTCCATCGCCGCGTGCGCCGCCGCCAGCCGGGCAATCGGCACCCGGTAGGGCGAGCACGACACATAGTTCAGCCCGACGCTATGGCAGAAGTGCACCGACGACGGCTCGCCGCCATGCTCGCCGCAAATGCCGAGCTTGATGTTCGGCCGCGTCTTGCGCCCGCGCTCTGCCGCCATTTGCACGAGCTGGCCGACACCCTCCTGATCGAGAACCTGGCAGGGATCGTGCGGGATCACCCCCAGGTCCTGGTACTGCACCAGGAACGGCCCGGCGTCGTCGCGCGACAGGCCGAAGGTGGTCTGCGTCAGGTCGTTGGTCCCGAAGCTGAAGAACTCCGCGCCCTCGGCGATCTTGTCGGCGATCAGAGCCGCCCGCGGCAACTCGATCATGGTGCCGACCATGTACTCGAAGGTAGTGCCGCTCTTCTCCATCGTTTCCTTGGCGACGCGGTCAACCATCTCCTTGAGCCGGTCGAACTCGATCTTCAGCGCCACCAGCGGGATCATCACCTCCGGCAGCACCGTCTCCCCCTTCTTCTTCACGTCCACGACCGCCTCGAAGATGGCGCGGCACTGCATCTCGTAGATTTCGGGATAGGTGATGCCCAGACGGCAACCGCGGTGGCCCAGCATCGGGTTGGCTTCATGCAGCTGCGCGGCCTTGGCCTTGACGTCCTCGACCGTCTTTCCCGACGCCTTTGCCACCTCCGCCATGTCGGCGTCGCTGTGTGGCAGGAATTCGTGCAGCGGCGGATCGAGCAGTCGGACCGTCACCGGCAGACCGGCCATGATGGTAAACAGCTGAATGAAGTCGTCCCGCTGATAGGGAAGCAGCTTGTCCAGCGCCACCCGCCGCTCGGCCTCGGTATTGGCCACGATCATCTCACGGACGTGGATGATCCGCTGAGGATCGAAGAACATATGCTCGGTGCGGCACAGACCGATGCCTTCGCAGCCGAACTTGCGCGCGGTCGAGGCGTCGAGCGGTGTCTCGGCGTTGGCCCGCACCCTCAGCTTGCGGATCCCGTCCACCCACTCCATCAGCTTGCCGAAGGTGCCGGTCAGCTCGGGCAGGATTTTCGGCACGTCGCCGTTGAGGATGGCACCGGTCGAGCCATCGATGGTGATGACGTCGCCTTCCTTGAGCACGGTATTGCCCGCCGTCAGTGTCTTCGCGGAATAGTTGATGCGCAACTCGCCCGCGCCGGCGACGCACGGCGTGCCCATGCCGCGGGCCACGACCGCCGCATGGCTGGTCATGCCGCCACGGGTGGTGAGGATGCCTTGGGCCACGTGCATGCCGCCGATGTCTTCCGGCGACGTCTCGACGCGGACGAGCATCACCTTCTTGCCGGCCTTGGCCCAGGTCTCCGCCTCATCGGCGGTGAAGACGATCTGGCCGGATGCCGCGCCTGGCGACGCCGGCAGGCCCTTGCCGAGGGCGTCCTTCTTCGCCTTCGGGTCGATCATCGGATGCAAAAGCTGGTCGAGCTGCGCCGGATCGACCCGCTTGACCGCTTCCCGCTTGTCGATCATGCCTTCCTCGCACATCTCGACGGCGATGCGCAGGGCGGCGGCGGCGGTGCGCTTGCCGTTGCGGGTCTGCAGCATCCAGAGCTTACCCTTCTGGATGGTGAACTCCATATCCTGCATGTCGTGGTAGTGGGCTTCCAGCCGGTCCCGCACGCCCACCAGCTCGATGTAAAGCGGCGGCAGTACTTCCTCCATGGCAGGAAGGTCGGAGCT
>DAIQPV010000261.1:0-4764 GCA_036787145.1 Rhodospirillales bacterium | reverse complement strand
CGCCGAGGTAGTCGCCGTGCCGCTCCCGGGCAATGACGTTGGAATAGATCCGCCCGGTCGTCACGCTGTCGCTGCGGCGCGCCGGAACGCCGGTGAACCGCTCATAGTGGCCGAGGTCGAGGTCGGTCTCGGCGCCGTCGTCGGTGACGAAAACCTCGCCGTGCTGATACGGACTCATCGTCCCGGGATCGACATTGATGTACGGGTCGAGCTTTCGCAGGCGCACCGAAAAACCCCGCGCCTGCAGCAGCGCGCCCAGTGCCGCCGAGGCCAGACCTTTGCCGAGGGAGGAGACCACGCCGCCGGTGATGAAGATGAACCGCGTCATGGGACCCGTCTTATACCGCAATTCGGGGAAATGCGCACCGATCGCGGAGGCATATCCGGTGGCCGACGCCTGAACAAAGCCGCTCGCTTGGAATTTCCTGGATACTCGCGCCCGCGATGCCCGCTCAGCGGGCGATGGGGGCGGTCGGTTCCGCCGGCTGCACCGGCTGTTCCTGCACCGGCAGCTTGGGCTCGTCGAGAATCGAGCGCGGCGCGCGCTCACCGCCGGCAAGGCGCGCCAGGCTCAGGCTGGTCAGAATAAACAATGCCGCCAGGATCGTGGTCGTCCGCGTCAGCAGGTTCGCCGTGCCCCGGCCGGTCAAAAAGCCACCCATGCCGCCGCCACCGCCGATGCCGAGAGCCCCGCCCTCACTGCGCTGCAGCAGGACGACACCGACAAGGGCGACGGCGATCAGCAAGTGAGCGACCAGAATTATGGTGATCATCGCAGGTCTGGTTGCATCCTTGTGCCCGGGTCGGCCCGACGCCCGGACATCAGGACGGCGAGCCTTCGGCGACGGCGAAAAAGTCCTCTGCCTTTAACGATGCGCCGCCGATCAGTCCACCGTCGATATCGGGCAGGGCAAGCAGCTCTTGAGCGTTCTTGGGATTCATCGAGCCGCCATAGAGCACGCGCATGCCGTCGGCCGTCTCCTGGCCCAGCTTTCCTACGAGCTCGGCACGGATCATGGCGTGCACCTCCTGCGCCTGCTCGGGCGTTGCCGTACGCCCGGTGCCGATCGCCCAGACGGGTTCGTAGGCGATCACCGTGTTGCTGGCGGTGGCCGCATCCGGCAGCGAGCCGAGAAGCTGTCGCCGGTTGATTTCAAGCGTCTTGCCGGCGTCGCGCTCGTCCAGGGTCTCGCCGATGCACACGATGACGACAAGTCCCGCGGCGACGGCGGCTTCGGCCTTTGCCTTGACGACGGCATCCGTTTCGCCGTGGTCGGTGCGGCGCTCGGAATGGCCGACGATGACGTGCGAGCAGCCGAGGTCTTTCAGCAGCGTAGCACTGGTATCCCCGGTATGCGCACCCTTCACCTGCATATGGCAGTCCTGCGCGCCGACGCTGACGCCCGATCCTGCGACCGTCTCCAGCACCAGCGGGAGCAGCGGAAATGGGGGGCAAACCAGCATGTCATAGCGCGCCTGGCCAGCGGCCTTCAGCCGCGCCGCCACGCTTGCCGCCAGCGCCGTCCCGTCCGCGCGCAGACCATTCATCTTCCAGTTTCCCGCGATCAGCTTGCGTCGCGCCATTGCGTCTCTCTCCCTGCCGGATTTTCCCCTATGGATGCGTGAGGACCGCGGCCGGGTCCGTCGCTGCGGTCTCTTTAGCACAGCGTTCCCGGCGCTCCAACCTCATCATCGCTCAGGCGGCTGCTCTCGCAGAAGTGATGACTTCTGTCGATATTTTTGTCCGGTCCAGGAACGTCGCCGGAGGAGGCGGGTTGTTTGGTCAGAGTTCCGCTTCGCGAGCGTTCGCCATGACACTGAAGTCGCCGCACGATCTCCTGATCCAAGAACTCAAAGAGCTTCAGAGTGCTGAGCAGCAGATTGCCAGGGCCGTGCCGAGGCTGAGCAAGGCAATTTCGTCCGACAGGCTGGGGGTTATGCTGGAAGCGCGCCGGGAGGAGGGGGTCCAGGTCATCGAGAGGATCAAGGACGCGCTCGAACAGCTTGACGCGACCAAGGCCCCGCAAAAGAACGTCGCTATTCAAGCCTTGCTGGATGACGCGCATGAGCGTGCTCATCAGATTGCGGATGCGGCGCTGCGGGATGCCGCCTTACTGGCGGCTTTCCAGAAAATCGAGCTGTACTGCCTCGCCGCCTGGGGCGTGGCCGGCGCTTTGGCGCGACTGATCCAACAGCCGAAGCTTGCTACCGCGCTCGAGCAGGCCTGCGAGCACGGCACTGACTATGCCCGTGCGTTGAGCACGCTGGCAGAGAGCGAGGTCAACGTCGCGCTGCTGGCGGCGGCTGCTCCGGCCAGGGATGGCGCGGATGGCGAACAACCAACGCGCATCGCGCCCGGCGAATAGCGCCACCGCGGTCTCGGTGCAGGTCCGGCGCTGTCCCGACCCCTGGGCGATTGCCGACTGCTAGCCCCTGGCCGTCTGAGAAGGAGGATCGCTCGCGGGGAAACTATCCTCGAGCGCCTCATCCAATTCTTCTGAGGCCTGCTTTCGGTGCTCCTCGCTCTTAGCCTCTTTGGCTTTTTCCGTCCGTTCGGCATCTTTTTCCGGTCGCTTGGCGTCGGTTTCGGGTCGTGAACTCATCGAGGCTCCTTTCGGGATCACAAGAGTCTGGCCGGCGGGAGCGCCGGAAGCATACACTGGCGCTTCTGACCTCAACGTCCGGCAGGCCACTTGGTTGCGCTCGCTCCACCGGGAGAGGGCTGCCGGCCATGCTTGCCTGTCCTTCACCCCGGCGGTATGTGTGTGGCCCGCGTCCGCAGACGGCAAATGGGCACAGGCGGACCACCAGCAACCGGCATTCGATGCCTCCGAGGGGACAGGAGCTTCCATGAGCGAAATCATAGATGTGACGGCGCGCGAGATTCTCGACAGCCGGGGCAACCCGACCGTGGAAGTGGACGTGACGCTCGAAACCGGCGCCACGGGCCGCGCTGCCGTGCCGTCCGGGGCGTCGACCGGCGCACACGAGGCCGTCGAGTTGCGCGACGGTGACAAGAAGCGCTACGGCGGCAAGGGCGTGACCAAGGCGGTGGCCAGCGTCAACGGCGAAATCTTCGACGCCATTTCGGGTATGGATGCGATCGATCAGGTGGCGATCGACCAGACGATGATCGATCTCGACGGCACCGCAAACAAGGCCCGCCTCGGCGCCAACGCCATCCTCGGCGTCAGCATGGCGGTGGCCAAGGCGGCGGCGGAAGAAGCGGAACTGCCCCTCTACCGTTACATCGGTGGCACCCAGGCGCGGCTGCTTCCCGTCCCGATGATGAACATCGTCAATGGCGGCGCGCACGCCGACAACCCGATCGACTTCCAGGAGTTCATGATCATGCCGGTGGGCGCCGGCACGTTAGCCGAGGCGGTGCGGATGGGCGCCGAGGTGTTCCACGCGCTGAAGAAGGCGCTGAAGGACGCCGGCCATAACACCAACGTCGGCGACGAAGGTGGCTTCGCGCCCAACCTGAAGAGCGCGGACGAAGCCTGCGGTTTCGTGATGAAGGCGATCGAAGCGGCGGGATACAGCCCCGGCGACGACGTCGTCCTGGCCCTCGACTGCGCCTCGACCGAGTATTTCAAGAACGGCAAATACGAACTTGCCGGCGAGAACAAGTCGCTGGATTCTGTCGCCAATGCCCGTTACCTCGCCGATCTCGTCTCCCGTTACCCGATCATCTCGATCGAGGACGGCATGGCCGAGGACGACTGGGACGGCTGGAAAGCGCTGACCGATGAGATCGGCAGCAAGTGCCAGCTCGTTGGCGATGACCTGTTCGTCACCAATGTCACCCGGCTGTCCGACGGCATCAGCAAGGGGATTGCCAACTCGATCCTGGTCAAGGTCAACCAGATCGGCTCGCTGACCGAGACGCTGGCGGCCGTCGAGATGGCACACAAGGCAGCGTACACCGCGGTCATCTCGCATCGCTCGGGCGAGACCGAGGATGCGACCATTGCCGATATCGCCGTGGCCACCAACGCCGGCCAGATCAAGACCGGCTCTCTCAGCCGTTCCGACCGGATCGCCAAGTACAATCAGCTGATCCGAATCGAAGAGCAGCTGGGCTCGGCGGCGCGGTACGGCGGCAAGGCGGCGCTGCGGAAGCTCTAGTCTTCGCGGCTCGGAGGATGGCGACGCCGGTGGCGACAAACCCGCTGCCGCGCTCGCTTTCCTGCGGCCGAGCTGTTCCCGCTGCGCGGGTGAGACTCAGGCGGCATCCCGAAGGCTTTCGACGAACCGGGGTTTGACGTATCGTCGCGGCGCGCGTCCGCGGGGCTGGCGCGCTCCAGGGTCCAGGGCAGCGCCAGAGGGAACGCCGGTTGAGTTTCGTCAACGAATTGCGCCGTCGGGCGCGCCACGTCATCTTTCCCGCCCTCGGCGTTGCCGCGGTCGTCTATTTCGCCTGGCATGGCGTGAGTGGCGACCGGGGCCTTTTCGCCCTGCGAACCCTCGAGCAGGAGGTGGCGGTGGCGCGTGCGGACCTCGACCGGGTGCGCGGCGAACGCGAGCAGCTCGAACGCCGCGTCCGCCTGCTCTACCCGCAGAGCCTCGACCCCGACATGCTGGACGAATCCGCCCGCCGGTTGCTCAACTACGGCCTGCCGGACGAGGTGGTCATCCTCGATCCGGCGCGGGCGAAGCGGTAGGCGCGCGGGTCGGATTCAAGGGGCGGGCGTCGGCCGCGTCCCGCTCGCCTGAGAGCGGCAGCATCACGGCGCGGACGCGATCGCGCAGGGAAAGGGC
>DAIQPV010000260.1:0-4765 GCA_036787145.1 Rhodospirillales bacterium | reverse complement strand
CAATACCACGGAAAGTCTCCGATTTCCCGGCGCTTCGGGATCAGCCTTGATCAGCGGTTCATTCGCTGCCTTGCCCACCACGCGGGCGATCCGTGAGTCCGGCACGCCAAACTGGACCAGCGTTCGACGGGCAGCGTTGGCGCGATCCGCGGAGAGTTCCCAGTTCGAATACTCTGCCCCGCCCTGATACCGCGTCGCATCGGTGTGGCCGCTGATGGCGATATCCTGCGGCAGCTTCTGAACGACCTGCGCCACCAGTTCAAGTACCTGGCGGGTATGGGCGTACATGTCGTACTCGCCGCGAGGAAACATCGGCAGGCCCTCCTGGTCGATGATCTGGATTCGCAAGCCTTCGGGCGTGTTATCGATGATCAGACTTTTCGCCAGTCCGGAGAGATCGGGAATGGTTTCGATCGCTCGGCGGATTTGTTCCTCCGCTTGCCGAAACTGCTGTTCCTCGCGCTCGCGGAGGAATTCCTCCAGTTCCGCGTCCGGTATGTTGCCCAGCAGCGAGTCTTCGTCGCCACCGACCGATCCATCATGGGATGACTCGGCGACGTTGGGGTCCTCCGGCGATCGGGGTGTTTCGTCCTGAAACACGCCATTTTTTGCCAGCGTGCGGCCTGCAAGGAGGCCGCCGCCGCCGCTGGTGGTCGACCTGCTGCTGATGGGCGCAAAGTAGTCGGATATGCCCCGAAGCTGCTCTTTCGTCGCGGCGTTCAGCAGCCACATCAACAGGAAGAACGCCATCATCGCCGTTACGAAATCGGCGTATGCAACCTTCCAGGCGCCTCCGTGATGGCCATGCCCGCCCTTTCTGGCGCGCTTGACGATGACCGTTCCGGGTTCCTTCTGCGCCATGACCGTGCCTTTACGGTAGCTGCACCGCTTGCAAAGCCTCGTCGAGCTCCTGGAAGTTCGGCTTCAGGTTCCCCTGCAAGGTCTTGCGTGCGAATTCGACGGAGACCTGCGGCGCATAGCCCTGGCGATGCGCGATCAGGCCGACCTTGATGCACGTGAGGTACGCGGCCTTCGCGGCGAACGTGCATTCCAGCGATTTCGCCATGGGAGCGATCAATCCGTAGGCGAACAGGATGCCGCTGAAGGTGCCTACCAACGCCGCTCCGATCAGGTGACCCAGCACCTCCGGCGGCTCGGCGATGGAGCCCATCGTGTGGATCACGCCCAGTACGGCCGCGACAATGCCAAGCGCCGGCATGGCATCGCTGACGGTGGTGACCGCGGAGGTAATGGAATGTTGCTGGGCGTGCATCGCCTCCAGTTCGACCTCCATGATCGCTTCCAGCTCGTGCGGACTGCCGCCGCCGAGCGTGAAAATGCGGAGATTGTCGCAAAGAAACTCGAGGGCATGGTGATTGTTCATGAAGCCGGGGTATGCAGAAAACAGCGGGCTCTCGTGGGGATTGTCGACATGACTTTCAAGCGCCAGGTCCCCCTTGGTCTTGGCCACTTTGAAGACGGCGAAGAGCATCGATAGCAGCTCGATGTAGCTCTCCTTTTTCAGAGAAGAGCCCTTGAGCAGCGGACCGAAGGACTTAAGGGTACCCATGACGACCGGGAGCGGATTGGCGATGACGAACGACCCCAGCGCCGCTCCAAGGATGATCACGAGTTCGAATGGCTGAAACAACACGGCCAGGTGGCCGCCGCCGGCCAGGTACCCACCGACGACACTGCCGAAGACGATGACAAGCCCGACTATGAACAGCATCGGCCGGTGTGGTTCCTGCTTGACGGACGGTGAAACAAGTCCTTACCTACGCTCCGCCGGGTTCGACGAGACTCGATGCCGGACCGGGCCGTTCGGCAGATTTCAGCCGGATGCTCCCGACGCTAGCAGACAGTGGTTATGCACCTGTTAACTCGCGCCGCCAGATTTGCAGCGACGCAAGAGAGCGTCAGATTATGACTGTCGATACCCTAACGTTCCGCGAAGCTCTCGGCCGGTTCGCGTCGGGCGTGTGCATTGTGACGGTCGCCGGAGCGAACGGCCGACCGATCGGCGTCACGATCAGCTCCTTCAGCTCTCTGTCGCTGCAGCCTCCCCTGGTGCTGTTCTGCATGGGCAAGCGAAGTTCAAATCTGGACGCCTGGCTGACGGCCACGCATTTCTCCGTGAACGTTCTCAGCGAAACCCAGCAGTCCTTGTCAGAGCTGTTCGCGTCGCAGGCCACTTCCAAGTTCAACGGCGTGCCGGGAAGCATCGGTCAGAACGGTTGCTTCCGTCTCGATGGCGCGTTGGCAATCCTCGAATGCCGGCGCAGCGCCGCCCATGAGCAGGGTGATCACTACATTCTCGTGGGACTCGTCGAAAACGTGGCTCACATCGACGACGGGGGGCCGCTGCTTCGCTTCCGCGGCGCCTATCGGCACCTGTCCGCCCAAGGCTGACGGCGGATGAAGTACATTGTCTTCAGCGGGCCGACGGGCGAAGCGGCGATCCTCTTTCCCCGGTCGTTCCTGCATAGCTGGGTCGCCGGGTTGTTCGCGCCGATGCCGGTGATTTCCGCCGGATTCGTCTCAGAGACGTCGGAAGGATTGAAATGCCACGGCCGCAGCGCCGGGCTCGGTATCGCCGCCCGTCCCGGACGGGATACCCTCCTGGTGGCGCAGGCGCTGGCCGATCCGAGCGCGCAGATAGCGGGCGCCTGAAGGCCGAGGGACGCGCCTGCTGGTTCAGCGCCTGTCCTGCCCGTGGTTGCGTTAAAGGACAGATTCAACCCACTCGAACAGCTTCCCCTTGGCTAACGCGCCGATCCTGGTGGCAGCCACCTGTCCGTCCTTGAACAGCATCAGTGTGGGGATGCCGCGCACGCCATATTTCGACGGCATCATGGGGTTCTCATCGATATTCAGTTTGGCCACGGTAACGCGCGTGCCCAGCTCCGCGTCCAGCGCTTCGAGGGCCGGCGCGATTTGTTTGCAGGGACCGCACCACTCTGCCCAGAAATCCACCAGAACCGGCTTTTCCGCCTTGAGGACGTCGGTGGCAAACGAATCGTCGGTAATGTTCTTCGGCATCAAGCGGCTCCGGACAGTCGTCGGCGCAAATCGAGATGAATTGCGGCGTGTCTGGAATGTATGGGGCGGGTCCTGTACGGTCAAGCCGGCCTCCCGGGAGCGATGAGCGCTCGGGGGTGGGACGGATGCGGATAAACGCAAGGCCTCGCCGAAATTTCCGAAGTCGTCAGGGCGCCCAGCGGTCGAGCAGGATGTCGTGAAGCGGCATGACGGCCGGGGCGTGTGTCCACAGGAGCAGGCAGCGGACGGCTCGTCCGGGAAAGATTGAACGAAGCAGCGCGCGATAGGCGCTCATCTGTCGCAGGTATGCCGGGTGGGCGTTCTCCGCGGCGAGCGGCGGAGGCCGGTCAGATTTCAGATCCAGGACGGTAACGGTGTCGCGCGTGAGCACCAGCCGGTCGACCTGACCCGAGATCAGCCGGCCGGCGACAATGCCCGAGAGCGGCACCTCGGCGCGGCCAGCGGGGCCGAATAACCCCGTCAGGTGGGGGTCGTTCAGGACCGCGAGGACCTCGCCGGCGATCTCGGCCTGTTCCGCCGGGGAAAGACCGTGGGTCGGACGTGCCAGCCATCGGCGCGCCGCGGACGCCCGGGACGGCGCCGGGATTTCCGGAAGTTCCTGGAGAAGCCGGTGAATGAGCCGGCCGCGATGAAACCGCCGTTCCGACGCCAGCGGCGAGGCGACCGGTGGCAGTTCGTCGTCGTCGGGATGCGAGGGGCGTAAGGGGCGTTGCCCGGGGGGGTCGTCGGGTGCAGGACGGGTTGCCCATGCAGGAAGTGGGCCCGGATCGGGATGCTTGGGCAAGGGAGCGGGGTCTATCGCGGCCTGTTGGGGGCAGCTCAGGCGCCAAACCGTCGGGTCATCGATCAGTGCGGGCTGTCCCGAAAGAAAAGAATCGACCTCCTTGGCCACATCTGCCTTCGCCGGTTCCCGGTCCAGACCGGCCTTGATCAGCCTGTACCAGGTCCTTTCCTCTCGTTCCGCCGGCCGTTTGTTCAACCAGCCGCAAACAATCAACCGGTCGGCTGCCCGGGTCATCGCCACATAGAGCAGTCGCACGTGCTCCTGATACTGGAGCTCGCAAACGTGCTGGCGCTGGCGCTCGGTCACCGGCTCGCGAAACTCGGCGCGCGGCGGCCAGAGCAGCACCTGACGACCCGAGTCGTCCGTCGGCCAGAGCAGGGGAGATTGCTCCTGGGGAAGCTGGCAGCTATCCGGCAGGAACACGATGGGGGCCTGCAGGCCTTTCGCGCCGTGCACGGTCATCACCCGAACCGCGGCTGCGCCGCTGGTCTCCGGATCGCGCTTTACTTCCACCTCGGCGCGTTCCAGCCATGCAGCAAACCCTTGCAGCGACGGCGGATGCGCCCGCTCATAGGCCAGCGCCGCCTCCAGCAGTTCGGTGATGGGGTCCTCCGCGTCACGGCCGAGTCGGGCAACGATGCGCCGTCGTCCGCTGTCCGCCAGAGGACTCCCGGCAGATTCCACAGGCGGGGGACCAAGTGCCCGCATCAGGAAATCGAAGGGTGTCAGCCGGTCGGCGTCGGCCAACAGCCCCATCAGGAAGTCCCGGGCACACTGAGCCTTTCTGCAGCCATTATCGGCCTCTTTGCGCAGGGAGGTCCAGAGCGATCCCCGGCGTCCGTGGGCGAGCGAGAACAGGGCATCGTCGTCCAGGCCCAGCAGCGGGCCCTTCAGCACTGTTGCGAGCGTCAGGTCGTC
>DAIQPV010000259.1:1658-4767 GCA_036787145.1 Rhodospirillales bacterium | reverse complement strand
CGCGTTGCGCCGCCAGTTCCCGGCCGCGCGCGAAGAGCGCCAGCGCCAGCGCCGAGACCTCGTCCCATTGTGCTGATGTGAGCAGGTGACGGTCAACAATCTCCCCGGCGCTGATCGGCGCGTCGTGGTCTCCATGGGCCCCTTTGGTCGTCGGCGTCAGGATCGTGGCGGGGAGCTTTTCGTTCTTGCGCAGGCCTTCGGGAAATCGGATGCCGTAAAGCAGTCGATGTCCATCGCGATACATTGGCCAGATCGACGTGGCGGTGGTACCGGCAAGGTAGTCGCGCGCCACCACTTCGACCGGCAGCATGGAAAGTCGCCGGGCAACGGTCACGTTGGGGTCCGGGAAGGCGATGACGTGGTTGCGACAGAAGTCGGCGGTCGCCTCGAACCAGTATTGAGCGACCGACGTCAGAACCTGGCCCTTGAATGGCACTGCCGCCAGCACCTGGTCAAACGCGCTCTGCCGGTCGGTGGCGATGATCAGCCGGCGCCCGTCGGCAAGATCATAGTTGTCGCGAACCTTGCCGCGCAGCGACCGCTCCAGACCGGGCAGTCTGGTGTCGGTCAGAACCCCTGGCAGCGCGGCCTCGATACGGGCCCGGAGATCCGCTTGCGCGGCCGTCATCCGCCGCCGCCCCTCGCCCTGATCAACCGTAGGCGATCTTGACGATCTCGTAGGAGCGCGAGCCGCGCGGCGTGGTCACCTCGACAACGTCGCCCAAGGTCTTGCCGATGAGCGCGCGGCCGAGCGGCGAGGTCACCGACAACAAGCCGGCCCCGGCATCGGCCTCGTGGGTGCCGACAAGGCGGTAGGTCGCTTCCTCTTCCGTATCTTCGTCTGCCAGCATCACGCGGGCCCCGAAGCGGATGACGTCGCCTGAAAGCTGGGAGATATCGATGACCTGAGCCCGGCTGATAATATCCTCCAACTCGGCGAGGCGGCCCTCAATGAAGCTCTGGCGCTCGCGAGCGGCGTGATACTCGGCGTTTTCCGAAAGGTCCCCGTGCTCCCGCGCCTCGGCGAGGGCACGAATCACCGCCGGCCGCTCCTCCGAACGTAAGCGCTTGCGCTCGTCCTCAAGACGGATCAGGCCGTCCTGAGTCATGGGGATCTTTTCCATTGCCTCCCTCTCGTCTGCGTCACCACCGTCCTCACCCCACGCATTCGACTGTCCAGAGGAGTGCTCGCGGTTCCAAGCCGGACCCACTACGGCGTCGGCATCAGAACGTCCGGCTACCATAAGTCTGCAACGGCGTCACTTCAAGGGCGTGACCCGAAACGAGCACCGCGATGGCTTCGACGGCGGCCGCCGCACCCGAGATGGTGGTGTAATGGGGAACGTTCATCATCAGCGCTGAACGTCGGATGGAGAAGCTGTCGCGAATCGCCTGGGCCCCCTCCGTGGTGTTGATGACCAGATGCACCTCGCCGTTGATGATGGCGTCCTCGCAGTGCGGACGACCCTGCAGCACCTTGTTGACCCGCCGGACCGCCAGGCCGCGGCGGGCAAAATCGGCAGCCGTGCCGTCGGTCGCCAGCAGCTCGAACCCCATGTCAACCAGCCGGCGCGCCAGCACCGCCACGGCCTCCTTGTCCTGATCCTTGACCGAAATGAAGACCGTGCCGCTGGTGGGCAGCCTGATGCCGGCGCCGAGCTGCGACTTGGCGAACGCCTGTCCGAAGTCCGGGGCGATGCCCATCACCTCGCCGGTGGATTTCATCTCCGGGCCGAGAATAATATCCACGCCAGGGAATCGGGCGAACGGAAAGACCGCCTCCTTGACCGAGACGTAGTCCTGCTCGGGCCGATCGCCCAGCCCGAACGCCGCTAGGGGCTCGCCAGCCATCACGCGCGCAGCGATCTTGGCGATGGGAACACCGGTCGCTTTGGCCACGAAGGGGACGGTGCGGCTGGCGCGGGGATTGACTTCCAGGACATAGATTTCCCCGTTCCGTACGGCGAACTGGACGTTCATCAAGCCGACCACGCCCAGGGCCAGCGCCAGCTCGCGGGCCTGGCGCTCGATTTCCTGGATCACAGCCTCCGGCAGGGAATGCGGCGGCAGCGAGCACGCCGAATCGCCGGAATGGACACCGGCCTCTTCCACATGCTGCATCACGCCGGCCACGTAAACGTCCCGTCCATCGCAGACGGCATCGACGTCCACCTCGATGGCGTTCTCCAGGTAGTGATCGAGCAGAACCGGGTAGTCTTTGGAGACCTTCACCGCCTTGTCGATCCCCGCGTGGTTTTCGAACAGGAGCCTCGCGAAGTAGCGATCGAGGTCTTCCGGTGCGTGCAGGATATCCATGCCTCGCCCGCCCAGCACGTAGGACGGCCGGACGACGAGGGGAAAGCCGATCTCCGCGGCCACCCGCTTCGCCCCCTCGGCATCGATCGCTGTCCCATTCGCGGGCTGGCGCAATTCCAGGCGATGCAGCAGGGCTTGGAACCGCTGACGGTCCTCGGCCAGATCAATGGCGTCGGGCGAGGTGCCGAGAATGGGGATGCCGGCTTGCGCCAGCGGATGGGCCAGCTTCAGCGGCGTCTGCCCGCCGAACTGCACGATGACGCCGAGGAGCTGCCCCGCGCTCTGCTCGACGCGAATCAGTTCGATGACGTCCTCGACGGTCAGGGGCTCGAAGTACAGGCGGTCCGACGTGTCATAATCCGTCGAAACCGTTTCCGGATTGCAGTTGACCATGATCGCCTCGTAGCCGCCCTCCCGCAGGGCGTACGCGGCGTGCACGCAGCAATAGTCGAACTCGATCCCCTGCCCGATCCGATTGGGCCCGCCGCCGAGGATGACCACCTTCGCGCGGTCGGACGGGCGCGCCTCACATTCGGGCGCGAAGCCAAGGTCGGTCTCGTAGGTGGAATACATATACGACGTCTGCGACGGGAACTCGGCGGCGCAGGTGTCGACCCGTTTGTAGACGGGGGTTACGCCGAGCAGCCGGCGCCGATGGGCCACGTCCTCCTCTTTCTTGCCTGTCAACTCCGACAGCCGCGGGTCCGAGAACCCCAGCCCCTTCAGCCGCAGCAGGCCCGCCGCGTCGCGCGGCAGCCCCTTTTCGCGGACCTCCGCCTCGACGGCGACCAGG
>DAIQPV010000259.1:0-1648 GCA_036787145.1 Rhodospirillales bacterium | reverse complement strand
CTCGCGGCTGCTCTATCGCTTCTACGACGTGCAGCAGGGCACGATCACCATCCGCAGCGGCCGCCTCGACGGCGACCGGGTCGCGAACTTGCGAGAGAAACCACCGATCGTAGCGACAGGCGGCGTAGACGGCGTCAATATCGAGGCCGCGCCGGAACGCTTCGGCGATCACCAGCACCCGGTCGGGGCGCGGCTGCGCCAGTGCCGCCAGGACTTCTTCTGCCGCGCCATCGATGTTGACCTCGTTGAAGCCGGAGAGGCCGGTCTCCATCGATCGCAGCCCTTTCTGCAGGGCTTCGGCGAAGCAGCGGCCGATCGCCATGGCCTCGCCCACCGATTTCATCGAGGTGGTCAGGATCGGCTCGGCCCCCGGGAACTTTTCGAAGGTGAAGCGCGGGATCTTGGCAACGACGTAATCGATCGACGGCTCGAACGACGCAGGCGTGATGCCGGTGATGTCGTTCTGCAATTCGTCCAGCGTGTAGCCGATCGCCAGCTTCGCCGCGACCTTGGCGATGGGAAAGCCGGTCGCCTTCGACGCCAGCGCCGAGGACCGGGAAACGCGGGGGTTCATCTCGATCACCACCATCCGCCCGTCGTCCGGGTTGATGGCGAACTGCACGTTGGACCCCCCTGTGTCCACCCCGATCTCGCGCAGCACCGCGATCGAGGCGTCGCGCATGAGCTGATATTCCTTGTCGGTGAGCGTGAGCGCCGGCGCGACCGTAATCGAGTCACCGGTGTGCACGCCCATCGGATCGACGTTTTCGATCGAGCAGACGATGATGCAGTTGTCCGCGTGATCGCGGACCACCTCCATCTCGAACTCCTTCCAGCCCAGCACCGACTCCTCGATCAACACCTGCCGGGCCGGCGATGCGGCGAGTCCGCCCGAAACCACGCGCTCAAATTCCGCGGAGTTATAGGCGATGCCACCGCCGGTGCCGCCGAGCGTGAACGACGGCCGAATGATCAGCGGCAGACCGATTTCGTGCAGCACCGCCCACGCCTCGTCCATCGAGCGCACCGTCCGGCTCTTCGGGCAAGCGAGGCCAATGCCGGCCATCGCCTCGCGAAAGAGTTGGCGATCCTCCGCCTTGGCGATGGCGTCCGCCTTGGCACCGATCATCTCGACCTTGTGACGGTCCAGGGCGCCCGAGTGGAACAGCTCCATGCCGACATTCAGTGCCGTCTGCCCGCCCATTGTCGGCAACAGGGCATCGGGACGCTCCCGCTCGATGATCCGCTCCACCGTCGCGGCGGTAATCGGCTCGATGTAGGTGGCATCGGCCATGCTGGGATCGGTCATGATCGTGGCCGGGTTAGAGTTCACGAGAACGACGCGAAACCCCTCATCACGGAGCGCCTTGCAGGCCTGGGCGCCCGAATAGTCGAACTCGCAGGCTTGACCAATGACGATCGGGCCGGCGCCGATGATCAAAATCGTATGTATGTCGGTACGCTTCGGCATGCTGTCCGGCCTCTTCCGCTCCACTTCCCGCAACGGCGGCGGGACACTACACCGCAACCGGACGCCCGCGCCATCCGCAGCGTGCGAATGCCGCCCAGGCATTGCGGGGAACTCCACAAATCCCGTTTGACAGCGGATTTTTCACGTTGTACCCCATATAGGCTCTTTTTACCCTTT
>DAIQPV010000258.1:0-4770 GCA_036787145.1 Rhodospirillales bacterium | reverse complement strand
GGCCCGTTTTGGCGTGCGCCCCACATCGGTGCCGCTCACCATCCAGGCGAGCTTGCCATCGTCGGCGAGACTCCCGGTCTTGCGGGCCTCCCCCACGTCCCACGCCCGCAGCGACGCACGGGACTCCGGCACGGCAAAATCCGCATTGAAGTACCCCACGATCCCGAGCAGCACGGCGACCGGCAGCAATTGAACCATGATTTGCAGGGGAGAGACACCGCCGCCCCAAATTGCCACCAGTTCATTGTGACGCAGCAACTGGCCCAGGCTGATCACGATGCCCAGCAGCGTCGCGATCGGCAGCATCTGGCCGAAGAGGTCGGGCAAGCGCAGCGCACTGTACCAGAGCAGCCCCGGGATGCCCCCCCACTGGGACGCCAGCACCCTGTCGGCCTCCTCCATGAGGTCCAGAGTCAAGGCAACGGCAATCAACGCCCCGAGCGTGAACGCGAACGACGCAATGAACCGCACCGACAGATATCTGCCCAGGATCGGGCTCATTGCCGCCTCGTCAAACGCGTAACAACGCCGCCGACGTCGCTGAGCAAGCCCCAGGTTGGGAAGACACCGCCGCTGGTCTGCGGCACCCGCGCGGAAGCCCGCCAAAGCAGCCAGCAACTCACCGCCGCAAACGCCAAGAACGGCAGCCATATGCCGATAAGCGGCCCCGTTTCGCCGCTTTCGACCAGATTCTTCCCGAGATCGAGGATCTGATTGTAAAGGATCAGCACCAGCAGACCGGCGGCGATTCCCCATGACCGATCGCTGCGGCGGCGCCCCAAGGCCAGCGGAATTCCCAGAAGCGGCAGAAACGGGACGGAAAATGTCCGAGCGAGGCGGACATTGAACTCGGCAATCACGTCCGACGAGCGGATCCCCGGCGGCGGCGTGTTCCGCTTTTGCCAGAGTTCGGTGATCGTCAGTTCGCGCTCGTCAATTCCGCGCGGGCGGAACATCGGAGCCTGAGCATCGCTGAGGGACATGCGGAGCTGGTCGAAGCGGAGCACGCCCACCGCCGGACTTGCGTCCGCACCATGCTCCGGAGCCTCGCGGTTCTCCGTGAGCCGGACGCCATCGAACAAACGCAGCACGGGCAAGCCCTCATCCGCCCGCGTCAGCATCCCTTCGCCGGCAGTAATCGCGGTCGATTGATCCTTGCCGTCCTGGAAGACGAAGATTCGGGAGAAGGTTCGATTCTCTGCGTCAAAATCGTGCACCAGGAGTGTCGTATCGCCGATCGAGTTGAAGACGCCCGACTGCACGAAAGCCTGAAGGACGGCGTTGGTCACCGTATAGATCATCGCCTGATAGGCATACCGCCCGTAAGGCTTGAGGTATCCGAGGACACTACCTGTGACGATCGCAACGCCCAAGGCGACGACCACAGCCATGCGGGAGAGCCGCCCCAGGTCCACCCCGGCACATTGCAGCGCCTCGATCTCGCCATCCCGACTGAGGCGGTTGAACGCCAGCATGACGCCGATCAGGAGGCTGATGGGCAGCGCCAGAGCTATGTAGTGTGGCACCAGATAGGCCATCACTTCCAGGACCAGCTTCAGGGGGCCCTGGGCGCCCAGCAACAACTCGAGCAGGCGCAGCATGCGTTCTATGAGCAGCACCAGCAGCGCGACCACCAGCGCGAGCGTCAGCGGTTTGATCGTTTGCCGAAGGACGTAAAGGTCGTAGGTGCGCATCGGCTGATCTGCGGACCTCGCTGCGGGAGACCGACGCTCCGGCTTGCCGCTCCTGACGTGTCCAAAACGCCCCCGGCCCGGGCTGACAGCTTCGGGCGGCTTGGGCGCCGCTGGCGGCGCGGGCAATCGTCCAAAGCTCAATCGGGAGGTCGGATATCTAATCTTCCCTTAGCATAAGGAAGTTGCGGATGTCGAACCCGGTTGTGCTTCGCTGGCGGCCTCTGCCGGCAACACCAGGGAGCGACGATTGCTCTCCGTAAATCCCCCGTGCTCCGGACTGAAACTGCGGATATGCGTGCGGATCGACCAATGGGCGCCGTGGCGCCGAATCTCATGCAGATGATATTGAGCGGCGATGCTGCCGTCGGCGATCGGCAGCATCGAGGCCGAGGGCACGCCGAAAACCGGCACGATGCCGCGGGGTCCTGCGAGTTCGACGTAACGGAAGCGATGCTCGTGGCCGTGAAGAATGAGTTCGGCGCCTCTTGCCGCAATCACTCTGCGGAATTCTCTGGCATCGGTGAGTTGCTTGTGCTTCGGAGCCTCTTCGGCCCGCGGCGGATGATGCAGCAACACGACCCGGAACAGATTGGCGCCGCCGGCTCGCTCAAGGTATTCCCCCAAGCGCTCGAGCTGCCGCATTCCAACGCGGCCGGAGGACCTTCCGGGAACGGTCGGCACGGCCGTCGATATCCCGATCAAAGCGACCGGACCACGGCGCCGGAAGATCGGAAAGCCATGGTCGATGGTGCCGGAGCGACATTGGGCATCCCGCGGCGACGGGCCTGCATGGTCATCGCTGGTCATGAAATCGTGCCAGGCTGCCCAGGAACGATCCCAGCTCACGGCGACGTAGGCGTCGTGGTTGCCGGGGACGACGGTCAAGCCGTCGGGAGAACCCAGGGTCCTGAGCCACTCGGCGGCGCACTTGAACTCGCTCGGAAGGGCAATGTTGACGATATCGCCGGTGACGGCAACATGATCGGCGCCTTGCTTTGCCAGATCAATCGCCAACGCGTCGAGGACCTCCCGGCGATGAACCCGAACCCGCCGCAGATGCCAGCCGAGATAGCCGAAGATGCGCTTGCTCAGCATTGCCGTCGGCATTGCAGCAAGCCGATGGGGCACGTGAGGATCAGACAGGTGGGCGAGAACGAAGCCTCGTTCGCCGTCCTCTCCCGGAGCCGGATCGTTGCTGGACACGGGCGGCGTGGCGACCGACCTCACGCCGCTAACGGTTGCGTCCGCTCGATGACTTGCAGGGCATCATGGCGGACGTGGTTGCGGCGCATCTCTTCGCGCAGCATCGTCTCAGACACGATTCCCCTCTCAAGGCACTCACGCAGCAGTCCAAAGAACAAGCCTTCCTGATTGCGGTCAGGATGGCGCCAGTAGCGGCCAATGAGGCGGTTGGGGCCAAAGAAGAGACGGCCAAACCGCATCAACCAGGCGTACATGGGGATCGGCTTGAACGCGTCAGGGGGCTCGAAATCGATCGGCAGGCCGGTCTTCCACGGCTGCGTGAGGCGCCGGGTGTTATGCAGCATCTTGGTTTGGGGCGTCAGCCGGTCGAAATCGTTCCATTCGTTTTCGAATGCAGCGATGGTTTCGGGCCGTTCCAGCTTCAGCGACACCCAGTCCATGTAGTCGCGCTTGAAGTCAAACAGCTCGTTGAACTGTTCCTCGCACCGCCAGTGCCGCAACTTGCTGCAATCCAGCAGCATCACGCTCGATGCGTAGTAGCCGAACTTGCCTTTGGGGCCGTTGCGCATGCGGCACATGATCGCCGCGCCCTGCATGTCGCGGGACAGCAGTTCCCAGACGTCGCCGACCGCGAAAATGTCGGGGTCGATGATCAGGGCCCGGCCCTCATATCCCATCAGTTCCGGCGGAGCGAAGCGCAAGGGCGTGAAAGACTGAAGGTCGTCATTTCGCCAGATGCGGATGATGCCGTCCCGGCGGAACGGCTGACCTTCCCTGGCGGCCAGAAACGGAAAGTCCTTCGTCTCGATGATCCGGGTCTCGAAAGCGCCGGGGCTGCGGGAGTTGCGCTTTAGGGCATATCCGGCAACCAGCGCCCCGACAATCTGCCGTTCATTGGTGTGAATGAAGACCGTGGGCTTCACGTCTGAAACCTCGCTTCCTGCACTTTCGGCTGCATCCATGGCCAAAGCCTCACCCGGCCGCACGCTGATCGACAGCGGCACCGCCCTCTGCGTTGCCATACCCGAACCCCGGCAGAAGGCGGTTAGCTACGACCGAATCGATAACCGCGAGCTGTTCCGGGGTGAAGTCGTCGCGATACCCTCCGACCTTGGCGCGCCGCACCTTATAGGTATTGGGATTGTTGCGGTCCTTCGCCAGCATGCGGCGGCCGCTGAGCCAGAACACGCGTTTCTGCTCCAGCGCCCGCATGTTATCCACAGACGCGAACTGCACCGCCTCCTGCAGTTCCTCTTCCCTGGCGGGGGTTCCGATAAATTCAAGGACGCGCTTCAGCATCTCTTTGGGGTTGGCGCGAAGGTCCTCATAGCGAATCACCATCAGGTTACGGATTTGGCCGAGTTCTCGCGCCCATTCGTTCATGAAGTCGATAATCTTGGGTAAGCCGCACGATGGCATCATCACGAAATCATACAACGAGACATCGGCACCCGCCGGCGGATAGTTGTTGATCGTTTTTTTCCGGTCCGTCATCCGGAACTTCCACTGGTGGTATTGTGAGACGGCGACGTCGGCCGGATCACGGACCATCAGAATCACTTTCTTGCCGTAGTAGGGCCGCTTCGTGCCCGGCTGCCCGGTGTAATCCTTCAGATAATTGTCATGCGTGAAGAAAATCAGCGGAATCGCCGGGATCCGGTTGTGCAGGTTGTCGAAAGCGATCAGATGCCGCTGCGCTAGGCCATGGCGCACCTGATAGACACGCGACAGCATCACCCGCAGCCACGTGCGCCCGCTCTTGCCGAAGGAAATGATCACGCAGTCCGCCAGCGCCAGCTTGCGGGCGTCCTCATGGCCGCGGAGCCAGCGCTCAATCCGCGTCCGTCGCTCGTCCGACAGGAAGAACAGCGAG
>DAIQPV010000004.1:0-31741 GCA_036787145.1 Rhodospirillales bacterium | reverse complement strand
CGGATGGTCCGACGACTTCGCCAGATCCGTACTCGGCCAAATGCGATAGCCCTGGCCTGTCGCGTTCGCCTCCTTGCGCCCGCGCACAACCGTCGCTAGCTTCCCGCGCAGAGCTCAATAGCGTGGTTGTCCCATGGACGTCGTCGTCGGTCCCTTATTCTGGCTGCTGGATACGGTGATCGGACTCTATATCTGGGTCCTGATCGCCAGCGCCGTGCTCAGCTGGCTCGTTGCCTTTAATGTCATCAACACCCGCAACCGTTTCGTCTATCTCGTCGGCGATTTTCTTCACCGGGTGACTGAACCGGCGTTGCGCCCGATCCGGAGGGTCTTGCCCAATCTCGGCGGCGTCGATCTCTCGCCGCTCGTGCTGATCTTGCTGCTGCTTTTCGTTCGGCAGGTTCTGGCGCGGCTGTATGTCGCCTATGCGACCGGCGGCCTGTGACACCCATCCCGAACCGGCCCTGCCATTCCAGCGCTCCGCGAGCGGCGTCGTCGTGCGCTTGCGCGTTACGCCGCGGGCGCGACGGACGGGTGTTGTCGGACTGGTCGCTGACGCCAACGGCGATCTCTGCCTCAAGGTCTCCGTGAGCGCCGCACCGGAGGATGGCCGGGCCAATGATGCGGTTCTGGCCCTCCTCGCCAAGGAATGGCGGTTGCCGCGCGGGGCATTGTCGCTCAAGGCCGGTTGCGCCGACCGGCGTAAGACCGTTAGCGTGGCGGGTAACCCGGACGAGTTGTTGCCAGCGCTGCGGGCTTGGCTGGGGTCTCTCGATCCGGTGAGCAGGCGAGGCTGATGGGTACGGCGACAATTATCGACGGAAAAGCATTGGCGCAGAAGCTGCGGCAGGAGGTGCAGGGCCAGGTCGCCCGCCTCCGGCGCGACGAGCGCATGACGCCCGGACTCGCCGTCGTCCTGGTCGGCGACGACCCAGCCAGCGGCATCTATGTTCGCTCCAAGGCCCAACAGACCGAGGAAGCGGGCATGCGCTCGTTTGTGCATCGTTTGCCCGCCGATGTGCGCGAGGAGGTCGTCCTCACGCTGGTCAAGGGCCTGAACCGGGATGAGAGGGTGCATGGCATTCTGGTGCAGCTCCCCCTGCCCGACCATATCCGCACCGATGTCGTGCTGCAGGCGGTGGATCCGGCCAAGGACGTGGACGGCTTTCATGTGGTCAACACGGGCCGGCTCGCGGCCGGCATCGAGGGGGCGATGGTTCCCTGCACGCCCTCGGGCTGTATGCAGCTCCTCAAGAGCGTGCGGCCGCAGCTCGCGGGACAGCGGGCCCTGGTCGTCGGACGCTCCAACATCGTCGGCAAGCCGATGGCGCTGCTGCTCCTGGCCGAGAACTGCACCGTCACCGTCGCCCATTCGCGCACCTTCGATCTGCCGGGTGAATGCCGCCAGGCGGACATCCTGATTGCAGCGGTCGGCAAGCCGCGGCTCATCCGCGGGAGCTGGATCAAGCCCGGCGCGGTGATCATCGATGTTGGCATCAACCGGGTCGACGATGGGAGCGGCGGCGATAAGAAGCGGCTGCAGGGCGACGTTGCTTTCGACGAGGCGGTTGAGGTCGCGAGTGCGATCACGCCCGTTCCAGGGGGCGTCGGCCCGATGACCGTTGCGTGCCTGCTGCGCAACACGTTGCTCGCCGCGTGTCGTTCTCGGACGATCGACCCGTCTGATCTTTGATCTGCGCATGCGAGTCATGCGAATTTAGCGTTCTGTGAGCTTTATAAATTCCCCTAGCCTTATTAAGGCCTTTATGTGAGAATGAGTTGCATTATCGAAATCGGTTCGGTAAACCGGTCCCCATGGGGACGCCAGAGCGTGCAGAGGGGTAACTGCAGGGATGGATGCATATAGCGCTGGCGCGGCACCGTTCCCGCTACTTCTCGCCGCCGAGGGTGAACGGGTCCGGGTCGTCGCGATGCGGGGCGGCCGGGGGATGGACCGCAAATTGGCCGACCTCGGGCTCGTGGTCGGGAGCGAGTTGATGGTGGTGCGCCACGATTCCCATGGCCCCATGGTTGTTGCGCGCGACGACTTGCGCCTCGCGCTCGGCACCGGGATCGCCCATCGCGTGCTGGTCGTCCGCCTTCAGGATAGCGAAAAATGAAAGAGTTTAAGGGCGACACCAGCATCGACCTCGGGCTTGGGGATCTTGCTGTCGGCGAGCGCGGTTGTATTGTGGGCCTTCGCCGCGGCGACAGCGCTTATCGCGAAAAGCTCCTGGCCATGGGTCTGACCCCGGGAACCGAACTTTCGGTAACGCGACTGGCCCCCCTCGGCGACCCCGTCGAAATCTCGGTGCGCGGCTATGCCGTCAGCTTGCGCAAGGGCGAAGCGCAACTCCTGCGGATCAAAAGGCTATAACAATGCCCGATCATACCATTTGCCTCGTGGGCAACCCAAATTGCGGCAAGACGACGCTGTTCAACGCTCTCACCGGCACGAGGCAGCAGGTGGGAAACTGGCCGGGCGTGACGGTCGAGAAAAAGACCGGCAGCTATCGATCCAACGGCCGGCAAGTTTCCGTGGTCGACCTGCCGGGCGTCTATTCACTCGGCGTAACGTCCGTTTCGTCTCTGGATGAGCGCATCGCCCGCGATTTCGTGCTCTCCAGCGAAGCCGATGTGGTGGTCAACATCCTGGATGCTTCCAACCTGGAGCGGAACCTCTATCTGACCACGCAGCTCCTCGAGATGCGCGTGCCGATGCTGGTGGCGCTGAACATGCTCGATGTCGCCAACGACCGCCGCATCAAGATCGATGCCACGGGCCTTGCCGAGCGGCTGGGCTGCCCGGTCGTCCGTTTGGTGGCGAGCCGTGGCGAAGGCGTCGACGAACTCCGCGCGGAGATTGCCCGTATCGCCGCGGACGGCGCCGTGCCGAGCGTGGAACTGGGCTACGCGTCGGAGGTCGAGGAGGCCATCGTGGCACTGCTCCCCGCCCTCGCCGACCTCGAACTCAAAGGCGTAGCCAACAGCCGGTGGCTGGCCATCAAGCTCCTGGAGGGCGACACCGCAGCGCGCACCGTGGTGCCGGAAGCCGTTCTGGCGGAAGCGGAGAGGATCGCCGAACACGTCTGGAAGGAGACCGACGAAGACGCCGATATCCTGATCGCGGACAGCCGCTACGGTCTTGCCAATGCCCTCATCCGCGAAACGGTGACGCGGGAAGGCGTTGTCCACCGCACGGTGTCCGACCGCATCGATCGGATCGTTCTGCACCGCCTGCTGGGGATCCCGATCTTCCTCGGGGTGATGTATCTCCTGTTCCTGTTCACCATCAATCTTGGCGGCGCGTTCATCGACTTCTTCGATCAATTCGTGGGGACGCTGTTGGTCGATGGCGGCGGCGCGCTGATGACGGCGCTGGGCAGCCCGGAGTGGCTGACCACGGCCCTGGCGACCGGTGTCGGCGGTGGCATCCAGACCGTCGCGACCTTCATCCCGATCATCGGCTGCCTCTATCTCTTTCTGTCGTTTCTCGAGGACTCGGGGTACATGGCGCGAGCCGCCTTCGTCATGGACCGCCTCATGCGCAGCGTTGGCTTGCCAGGCAAATCCTTCATTCCGTTGATCGTAGGATTCGGCTGCAACGTCCCGGCGATCATGGCCACGCGCACGCTGGAACATCGTCGCGATCGCATCCTGACCGTGATGATGGCGCCCTTCATGTCCTGCGGTGCCCGCCTGCCGGTCTATGCCTTGTTCGCCGCGGCCTTCTTTCCCACCGGCGGGCAGAATCTCGTCTTCATTCTCTACCTCATCGGCATTGGCTTTGCCGTGATGACCGGGCTGATTCTCAAGAGCACCATCCTGAAGGGCGAAACGACGCCGTTCGTCATGGAATTGCCCTCGTATCATGTGCCGACCCTGAAAAGCATCTTTCTGCGGACCTGGGACAGGCTGAAGCAGTTCATCTTCCGCGCCGGGCGGGTCATCGTTCCGATCGTTTTTTTCCTGACCATGATCGGCTCGATCGGAACCGACGGCAGCTTTGGCCATCAGAACACCGATCAGTCGGTCCTGGCCTCGGTGGCCCGGGCGGCTACGCCGGTTGTGAGCCCGATGGGCATCACCGAGGAGAACTGGCCGGCCACGGTGGGAATGATCACCGGCATCTTCGCGAAAGAGGCCGTGGTCGGCACCCTCGATTCCCTGTACAGCGCACTGGCCGCCGAAGATGAGGGCGGGACCGCGGCTGACAAGGAGGAGGCGCCCTTCGATCTCCTCGCAGGATTGCAGGCGGCGTTCGCCACCATTCCACAGAACCTCTCGGATTTGGCCGGCTCCATTACCGATCCGCTTGGCTTGAACATCCTCGGAGCCTCCGATCAGGAGACGGCCGCGGAAGAGCAGGAGGTGGCCGTCGGCACCTTCGGCGCCATGGCACTGCGCTTTGACGGCCCGGTCGGCGCCTTCGCCTACCTGCTGGCGGTCCTGCTGTATGTGCCCTGCGTCGCTGCGATGGCCGCGATCTGGCGTGAAACGGGCCCGCGCTGGGCGACGTTCGCATCCCTCTGGACCACCGGGCTCGGATACGGCGCAGCCGTCGTCGCATACCAGATCGGGACCTTCGACCGGAACCCGATGAGCAGCACCGCCTGGATCGCCGGCGTTCTCCTGGTGTTTGCCGTCGCCATCATCGCCATGCGCATCGCCGGAGAGCGTGACGCGGGCTCGGTGGCCGTGGCGGCGGAGTAGCAGCGATGATTCTGTCAGACCTGCGCACATATCTTACGACACGGGGCCGAGCCCCGATCGGGGACCTCCGCGCCCGCTTCGAGATTGACGACGACGCGCTGCGCGCCATGCTCGACGTCTGGATCCAAAAGGGCCGGGTGCGGCGACTGGAGGCGCCATGCAGTGGCTGTTGCGGCTGCGGCGAATCGACGGAAATCTACGAGTGGATAAAGACCCACTGATCGGGCATGAATCCGCCAGCCGAAAAAGGGGCGGCGCAGTCGGCGTCGCGCACCTGTTCATCAACAATTTGCAAAAAACCCAGTTCATTTGTTGTGCCGCAGGACGGTTCCTGCCTATCGTTGACTTGGTCTAACTGGCCGCGTCACCGAGGTCATGCGCATCCAGATCATCTTCGACCCCGGATGTCCGTGGTGCTATATCGGCAAGCGCCAGTTGGAACGCGCCCTGGCGCTGCGGCCCCATATCCGGGCGCAACTGGACTGGTGGCCGTTTCTGCTCAATCCCGACCTTCCTGCCGAGGGGCTCAGCCGAACCACCTACCTGATCCGCAAGTTCGGCAGCGACGCCCGCGTCAGCAGAATTCATCAGGCAATCGCAGAAGTCGGGCAGTCCGTCGATATAGACTTCGCTTTCGATCGCATCAGGCGCACGCCAAATACGGTCAACGCCCACCGCCTCGTACGCCTTGCTGGTGTCTATCACTGTGCAGATGCGATGGTGGAAGCGCTTTTTCTCAGTCACTTTGTGCGAGGGCGCGACATTGGCGATGTCAATGTGCTGGTCCAGATCGGCAACGAAATCGGGATCGATGTTCGCATCCTCCGCATCTATCTGCGGAGCGACGGCGACCTTGCCTCGATCTATTCTGACAATGCCAGGGCCCATCGCCTTGGAATCAATGGGGTCCCGGCCTTCGTCTTCAACGGCTCCTTTATCACCTGCGGGGCGCAGGAGCCGCCTGTGCTCGCTCGAATTATCGATGTCGCGATGGAGGCCGAGCCGGCCGCTCCCGGCGGGGAGGTTCCCCTCGATCTCGCCGCCAGCCTGATTGGCGACATGGGCGATCCTCTCACCGATAAAGGCGGTTGAGCTGGCTGGGCGAAACGCCCGCAGAGTATAACGCAATAAGCAGAATATTCAGAAGCGGGCGACGGAAATATCCATCGCGACGGTACTTGTCGGCAGAGGTCAAAGCGGTGACGGAAAGCGACCGCAGCTTTCGTCCGCCAATTCGGCGCACGAAATCTACGTCCTCCATAAGAGGCACACTCTTGTAGCCTCCCAGGCGGTCGTAATGAGCACGGGAAATCAGGAGTCCCTGATCGCCGTAGGGGAGTCCGAAGAACGAGCTGCGGAGACGGACAAGGCGTTCCAGCAGGCGGGCAATTCTGGCATCGTCGTCGAGAGCGAACGAGAAATAGGCGGCCATCGACGAATTGTCTGGATCGGCGATGAATTCGGCGACCGCTTCCCACCAGCCGGCTTGCGGGCGGGTATCGGCATGAAGGAATAACAACCATTCCCCGGTGGCCGCCCCTGCCCCGGCTGCCAGCTGGCAGCCACGCCCCCTGCTTGACTCAAGGAAGATGGCCCCGCCGTCGATCGCCGCTGCGGCGGTTCTGTCCACCGAGCCTCCATCTGCGATAATGATTTCGTGGGGGAGGGCCGCCGACTGCGGCGACGAAAGGCACGCTAGCGTGAGCGGCAGGGCGGCGCCGGCATTCAGCGTCGGGATAATGATGCTCAGCACAAATTTATCCTCCCGGAAATCAGGCCTGAACACTAAACCGGCCAGAAAACGGAGGAGGAGCGCGGAAATGGCCGGGCGGCGATGCCAAAATACCTAGGGGTGCCCCTCCGCTCGATCAAGTTCATGGGGCTTTGTCGGTGAGGTTTCCAGATCGCTCGGGTGCTGATTACACAGTCTCGACGTGGCCTCCTCGATGCGGCTCTCAAGCTCCGACAAGAACTCGGAACGCTTGAGCCCACGAGGCATCGGCGGCAGAATCTCGATCGTAATGATCCCCGGCCGCGCCGGCAGGCCAGCGCGCTTCCAAAAGAGCCCCGAATTCAGGGCGACGGGCACCACTGGCGCCTCCGTGTGCTGGTAAAGCGCGGCAATGCCCGGCTGATAGGAGGGCGGCGCGCCAGGAGCAGTACGTGTTCCCTCCGGAAAGATGATAATGGTGGAGTCCTCGGCAAGCGCCTGATCGACTGCCCGCTGCATCATTCTGAGAGCACGAGACCCGGCAGACCGGTCGATCGCAATGTTCCCGGCCTTGCGCAGATACCAGCCCATTAATGGAATGGCGAGGAGTTCCCGCTTGAGGACATAAACAGGGTCGCGGAGCAGCACGTGAAAAATCAGCGTGTCCCACGCGGACTGGTGTTTCGCGGCGATGATGGACCGGCCCGCGGGCAAATGAGCGCCGCCGACCAGTTTCCAGCGCAGCCCGCAGCACAGCCGCAGCAGGACGATCAGTCCGTGACACCAAAACGCAGCGAGCTGCTGGAAACGCTGGCGCGGCAGCATCAGCCCGGGCAGCAAAAGAAGGGCAACAACGGCCGAAAAGACCAGAGCCGATATCGCAAAGATCACAGACTTGAGCGCCTTCAAGGGCCCTCCCAACAGGTCGATACGGCGCCGGCCTCAAGGGGCCGGGGCAAATGCGCGCCCCGCGAATAACCAGGCGCTGAGTGCAACCAAGGTGACCGCTCCGCCCGGCAGCATGAGGATCAGTACCCACAAAGTCCCGGATTGCAGAATGCTAGCTGCGCTGGCAACAAAATTGACGCCGCCCAGTCCGGCGACGATCGCGAAAGTGAACAAAGCGGCCACGGTGCCGCTCACCGCTGCCCAGAGCGCAGACCACACGGCGTTCAGAACGATCACATAGACCAGCGTCTGCTCATCGGCGCCCAGCGAATGCAGCAGGCTGACAGCCTCCCCCGTCGGTTTCAAACGCACGCCCATGGCGAAGCCGACACTCGCGCACAAGGTCGCGATCAGCAGCCCAAGGACCACCAACATCAGCCCCCGTATCGCGTGGATGGGTCGAAGGGCAACCGCGCCAAACGCGTCTTCAGAGAGAATCCGGCTGTCTGGCAGCTCCGCCAAGAGACGCTGCCGCAGCGCCGGGACCGCGTCAGCAGTTTCGGCCCCGACCTCAACTGAAAAACCGGTGAGCGGCAAGGCAGGGGCCAGGGGATCCGTGTTGACGACCTGTTGCAGCAACGGCGATTGCAAAAAAGGGAGACAGAGGACATCGACCTTCGCCACGCCGGGCAACGCGAGGATTTTCGGGAGAGTGACACCCACGATTTGAACGGTTGATTGTGTCTCGTTAAGCGAGGGCAGTTGCACGATGAGCCGATTGTGTGCGTCTTGCTGCGCCGTTGGCGGCGCCAGAACAAGGATCACCACCATACAGACTGCGGCCAGGTACACGATCACACCGGTCAGCACCGGCAGAAAAAAATCGGCGTCGGCCTGCAGGGCCCTTCTCAAAGGACTCGTGCGCACCGCCTTCAGGAGGGAGAGGATTCGGCCGAGATGCATTGGTCTGGAGCGCCGGGCGGGGAACAAGGAACATATCGCTAGACAAGCCGACCCGATTCCAATCGCAATTGCGGGTATGGAAGGCGATCGGCAAGACGTTCGTTATGGGTGGCAATCAACACCGTCGTCCCCAGCTTATTCATCTCGCGAAACATAGCCACCAGTCTTAGCGCGAGCCGCTCGTCCACGCTCGCGGTTGGTTCATCGGCAATCAGCAATCTCGGGCGCACGATCAGCGCCCTGGCGATTGCGACAAGCTGCTGTTGTCCGCCGGAGAGGGCGGTTGGCCGTGCTTCAGCGAAGGCGCTGAGCCCGATGCGTTCGAGCATCCGTTCGCTGTCGGCCCGAACCTGATCGCTTTCCATCCCGGCGATCGTCAACGGCAACGCCACATTGTCGCGCACAGAAAGCTGCGGAAGCAGCCGGAAGCCCTGAAAGACCACGCCGATCTTGCGGCGCAGCGCTGCCAATGCCGGTTTCGTCGCAGCCGCCACATCGCACCCGAACACTTCGACAGTACCGCGCGATGGTTTCATCGCAAGCGACAGCAGTCGCAGCAGAGATGTTTTCCCCGCCCCGCTCGGCCCCAAAAGAAAGCGGAATGATCCCGACGGCAAACTAAGCGATACGTCGCGCAATACCTCGGCTCCCTCACCGTAGCGCAACGCCGCTTGATGAAACCGGGCAACGGCGGGCTGGTCCGCAGTGCCTCCCATCCGGTTCTCCCTGAGTTCACTTGCGCTTATGCCCATTCGGGGGCAAATAGGAGTTCGAGTCCGTGTTGGAAAAGTGGCGGTTCACACCGCAGCCGTGCCGCGTTCTTCCGAAAGCATCTTAGCATAGCAGATCGCGCATGATGTTAGCATGTCCCGGCTGTGGCACCGTCTATGAGGTCCCACCGGCGCGTCTCGGCGCGCGCCCGCGGCTCGTCCGGTGCTCGGCTTGCGCAACGAAATGGAGTTACCCGCCGCACCCGCCTCAAAGAGCGGCGACGTCAGCGGTACAGGCCGGCGAAGCCGTGGGCGAAGCGAAAGCAGTCGAGAAGGCCGGGGAACGCCCATCGCCCGCCGCTGACCCAGAGACTTCGGCCGCAGCCGGGCCGGCCAACGGTGCCACCGGGCCGGCACCAGAGCCGCCGGCAGGTCCGGTGCCGGATCTCGCTGAAGCAAGCGATTCCTCATCTGAGCCGCTCCTGGAGGCGATCCCGCCAGTGGAACCGGCTCCCGCCCCTGCCGCTCAACCCGAGGTTGCCGCGGAGGCGCCCACGGAGCGGAGGCGAAGAATTTGGCAGATGTCGCTCCGGCCAGGGTGGGCGGCAGCGGCCTCAGCCACCGCCACCGTGGTCGGTATTTTCTCGCTGCTGGTCGTACTGCGCGGGACGATGGTCGCGGCGCTTCCTTTTTCCGCCGGCCTTTACGGACTGGTCGGCCTTGTCCCTCAGGGACCGGGCGCCGGCCTGGAATTCCAGGACATAACCAGCGCCCGTCAACGCCGCGACGGCACCGACGTGTTGACCGTCAGCGGAATCGTGTCGAACATCGTTAACGAGCCGGCAGCGTTACCGCCCATCTCGATCCTTGTGCTGGACGCCGAAGATGTTGAACTGCAATCCGTGAGCCTCGAGACCGGGCGTGCGAGCCTGGCGGCCGGCGAGAGACTGGCCTTTGACAAGGAGATTCCCAATCCCAACCCGCGCGCCAAGCGTGTCCGCGTCAGCTTTGTGACGACTCCGCAGCCGGCCGCTGAATAGCGTCGGCCTCATCCGAGGCTGCCGCAGGTTCGGCGTGCCGGCGATAGCGTGGATGCGTGGTGCGGTGGGTAGAGACCAGGCGCTCGGCGTCAACGTCGGTATAGCGTTGCGTCGTTGCCAGCGAGGCGTGCCCGAGCAGCTCCTGGATACTGCGCAGGTCGCCGCCGCCGGCCAGGAGATGGGTGGCAAAAGAGTGGCGCAGGGCGTGAGGCGTGGCGGTCTGAGGCAGGCGCAGGAGCGCGCGCACGCGCCGAACCTGCTTCTGCGCCACGGCCGGGTCCAGGCGCTTGCCGCGGGACCCGAGAAAAACAGGGCCGCCGGGCTCCACCCGGAACGGACAGGCCTCCAGATAGTCCTCCAGGGCCTGGCGCACTCCCGGCAGCAGCGGGACGATGCGATGCTTGCCCCCCTTGCCGACGATTCGCAGGCTCGCGCTCAGCGGTTCGCTCGAACGGTTCAGCGCCAGCGCCTCGCCGATCCGCAAGCCGCAGCCGTATAAGAGCAGCAGGAGGGCAGAATCGCGCTTTGCCAGCCATGGCTCATCTGAAAGCTTTGCCACCGAACGGATCGCTTCGAGAGCATCGCCCTCGCTCAGAGCCTTCGGCACCGAACGGTTGATTTTCGGCGTGCGAACGGCAAACGTCGCCGCACTGGACGCAAGCCCTCGCCGATCGAGAAACCGGTAAAACCCCCGGACCGTAGCCATCGCCCGGGCGTTGGATGAACGCGCGTAGCCGCGCCCGGCACGCATCGCCAGAAACGCCCGGATATCCGCCGGTCTTAACGAATAAAGCTCAAGGGCATCCGGCTCGCCGCCAAAATGGCCGCCCAGAAACTTGAAAAAGCCGACGAGGTCACCCTGATAGGCTTCTATCGTCTTTTCGGCGAGCCGCCGCTCACCCCTCATCCAGGCCAGCCATTGCGTGACCGCCGGGGCGATACCGCAGGGGAGCGACGACAGCTCGCTCTCCGAAGGCTCGCCGGTACTCATACCGTGATGGGCATCAACCGGCAGAGACAGGTTTCGACCACCTTGCCGAGAAACCGCAAGAGCTCGGTTCCCTGCCCCGGGTGAAAGGCACTCTCCCGGCGCGACCCGAAAGCGAGCAGACCGGCTTGCCCGTCGGCCCCATGCCGCAGGCGAGCCATGGCCGCCGAGCGAACCAAGCCGGCCGCCGCTCCGAAGATGGTGCCGTCGTCCGCCATCTCTTTATATAGCGCCACGTCGCGGCCGGAACCGATAAAGCGATCCACGTCCCCGAGACGCAGCCGACCGGTCCCGCTGATCATCAGCTCCAGTTCAGGCCCCGGCTCGAAACTGAGAAGGCAGACGTCGACGTCCAGCAGGATCGGCAGATCGTCGGTGACGGTGCGAACCAGTCCCTCCATATCGGCGGCGGCAACCAGCACCAGGACAGCGGCATGGGCGCGGCTTTGGGTGGCCAGATTGGCCCGGCTGGTCTCAATGACCTCGTTCGCACAATCGCGAAGACCGGCAATCTCGCCCCGCAGGCTCTCGACCATGTACCGTTGCATATCCACGACGGTGTCTCCGGTCCATCGCGACGGCGGCACCATTTCCTGCAGCAGTTCCGGCCGATCGATGAAGAAGTCGGGATGGTCGCGCAGATACGCCACCACGTCATCCTCGCCGGCCGCCGGCCGGGTATCGAGGACTCCGTCGGCAAAGACGGGGCGCTTCTGCTGATCGTTTTCCTGCGTCATGACTGCGCCCTATAGCAGATTTGCCGGGATCGGGCTAACCGCTAAACTCACCGGCGATGACAGGCGACACGGACGGGCACGGTACCACAGCGCGGCGACGGTATTGCGCGGGTGACCGCGTGACGGTGCTGTTGCCGCTGCCGCTGTCACATCCCTACGATTACCTTGTGCCCGCTGGTCTGGAGTTGGGTCCCGGCGATTTCGTTCAGGTGTCGCTCGGCACGCGTCTGCTGCCCGCGGTGGTCTGGGGGGAGGGCACCAGTCCCATCGACGAAGGGAAACTCAAGCCGATCGAGGCGGTCCTCCCTGCCCCTTCGCTGCCGGAGGTTTCGCGTCGATTCGTTGATTGGGTTGCGCAGTACACCGTTCAGCCACCGGGCGCGGTTCTGCGCATGGTGATGAGTGTCCCCGAAGCGCTCTCGCCGGTCTCGCCGAAATGGGCGCTCCGGCGGGCGGTCCATGGACGCGAAGGGAAATTATCGCCAGCGAGAAGCCGCGTTCTCGCCCTTGTCGCCGACGGCACTCCCCGATCCTCTTCCGAGATTGCACGAGCGGCCGGGTGCGGCGAATCGGTGGTCCGTCACCTGCTCGCAACCGGTGCGCTGGAGCGCGTCGCGATCGACCCGGCGCCACGTCAGCTTCCCGACGGGAAACGGGCCGGACGGACCCTTTCCGGGCCCCAGTCGGCGGCGGCGGCAGCGCTGCGCGGCCGCGTCGGCAGCGGCTTCGCGGTGGAACTCCTGGATGGAGTGCCGGGCGCGGGCAAAACGGACGTCTACTTCGAGGCCGTTGCCGAAGCGTTGTCCCGCGATCTGCAGGTCCTCGTCCTGTTGCCGGAAATCTCCCTGGGAATCCAATGGCGAGAACGATTTCAGGCCCGCTTCGGCGTTCCGCCACGCGAGTGGCACTCGGACCTGGGACGGGCCGAGCGACGCCAGACGTGGCGCGCGGTGGCGGAAGGCAAAGAGCCTGCCATCGTTGGCACGCGCTCGGCACTTTTTCTGCCCTTCCCGAAGCTTGGCCTCATCATCGTTGACGAGGAACACGACAATTCCTTCAAGCAGGAGGACGGCGTCGCCTACCATGCCCGCGACATGGCGGTGGTGCGCGCCCGGCTCGGCGCAATCCCCTGCGTTCTTGTTTCGGCAACGCCCTCGCTCGAAACCGTGATCAACGTCCGATCCGGAAGATACCGTGAGCATCTTCTTCAAGACCGGGCGACGGGCAGCCTTCCGCCCATCACCGAAGTCGTGGACCTGCGGCGTGACCGGCCGCCCAGGGACGCCTTCGTCGCGCCCACCCTGCGCCAGGCCCTGAAGGACACGATTGCCGGCGGCCGACAGGCGCTGCTCTTTCTCAACCGACGGGGCTATGCGCCTCTCACGCTTTGCCGATGCTGCGGTCACCGGCTTCGTTGCGAGTCGTGCAGTGCCTGGCTGGTGGAGCACCGGCTCCTCGGTGTGCTGCAATGTCACTACTGCGGCGACCGGCGGCCGTTGCTTCGCACCTGCCCGCAATGCGGGGCAGCTGACGGCCTTGTTCCCTGCGGTCCCGGGGTGGAGCGGTTGGCCGAAGAGATCGCCGGCTTTGTTCCCGAAGCACGGACGGTTCTGGCGACGTCCGATACGTGCTCGGGTCCGGCGGCGGCCGACGCCCTGATGAAGCTGATCGAGCGCCACGAGGTGGACTTGATCATCGGCACGCAACTCATCTCCAAAGGCCACCATTTTCCGTTGCTGACGCTGGTCGGCGTCGTGGACGCGGATGCAGGATTGGGCGGCGGCGACCTGCGGGCCGCGGAGCGGACTTTTCAGTTGCTTTATCAGGTGGGCGGAAGAGCAGGCAGAGAGCCGGATGGCGAAGGCCGGGTGGGCAAAGTGCTCCTGCAAACCGCCATGCCTGAGAACCCGGTGATCGCGGCGCTGGTTGCCGGTGATCGCGCCCGCTTTCTGGCGGCGGAGATGGACGACCGCCGCGAGGCCGGGATGCCGCCCTTCGGCCGGTTGGCGGCGCTGATCGTCTCGGCACGCGATGAGACCCAGGCCGAAACCGCTGCTCGTTCGTTGGCGCAAGCCGCTCCGCCGACCGATGGCGTCCGCATCCTCGGTCCGGCGCCCCCGCCGCTTGCGCTGCTGCGAGGCCGGCATCGCCGCCGCTTGCTGGCCATTGCCGCTCGCCCCTTCAGGCTTTCGCCTTGGATCCGCAACTGGGTGGAAAACGTGCGGCTCCCGGGCAGTATTCGCCTGCAGATCGACATCGATCCCCAGACTTTTCTTTAGGGATCTGTCCTGATGGTCAGATCGGCGATCGCTATTCGATGCGGTGCGTGCCGAGTTTCTTTTGGGAGGAAGCCACGGGCTGCCGGCACCGTGGTCTCGGCGCATCATCCTGCGCCTGCGGGCGCCGGGACTCCCCACGACGAGGCGAGCCGCCCGGGATCCGGCCCCGCAGCGAAGGATTAACCGAAAGGAAAAAGAAGCGGTGCAACGCGCCCACCAAACGGCTCCGACGCGTTGTTGTTGCTGGTTGCGCTCGGCTCATTCGAAGACGGAATTCCCGCCTGATTACGGCGCTGTTCCGGGTTCGCGTTGTGCCTGTATTCAATTCGAGGTTCTAAGCCGGCAATAGTACATAGTGGGGTGCGTAGCTTTATTCTCGACGTTGCCGCCCTCCTGTGCTACCTCACCTTTTTGGTGCATTTATGGCGTTAGATATTGATCTCGTTGGGGGAAGATTCATGTGGTCAGGGGTGCCGCCGGGCGACGGTCTCTTTTTACCAGCCTCTGCTATTGCCGGCAGGAGGCGGTCAGGGCTGGTGGTACTTTCGGAGAGGGCATTTTTTGTTGAGGGATACGGTCCCTTGCGATTCCGCCTCTTTGCCTATGTCAAAGGCCTTGGTCTCGGCGGACGCCGGAGTGAAAGGCCTTCCCTGAGGCCGGCTTCGAGGGGACAAACCCGGCCGGGGGGCTCCACGAAGCGATGAACATTCGAGCCAAAACCCTGCTGGTTATAGCATTTTCGCTGATGATCTCGGCATTGGGGAGTTGGGTGGTCCTCGAACAGCTCGCATATCCTACCTTTGCGCGACTGGAAGAACAGAGCGCGCTCAAGAACATGCAGCGCGCCCTCGAGGCGATAAATGGCGAAGTGGAAAGCATCAGCGTCACGCTGTGGGATTACTCCAATTGGGATGAGGCTTATCGTTACGCCGAAGGCAACAATGAGTCGTTCGCGGAAAATAACCTGAATTTTGATAATTTATCGAAATTTTCTGTGGATATGGTCGAAGTTTATGACAGGCGGTCCAGCTTAATTTATAAAGCTAAAATAGACCCAGAAAAACCGGAGATAGATTGGCTAGCGACATCGCTATACCCGAGCCTCGTGCCGGACTTGAATACCGCCGGGGATTTTGTCGGTAAGAAGGGGATTGTTCTTACCCCAAATGGAGTTCTTATGTTTGCTGCGCGACCTGTTCTTCAAACAAATGGCGACGGCCCTGCCACCGGTACGTTGGTTTTTGGTAGATTTCTTGATAAAGATGTCGTGTCCGATATAAAGCAAAAAACGAAGATCGATTTTGAACTTCTCAGCCTGGATCGGGTAGCGGAAAGCGGCAGCACCAATCTTGTTTCCGAGCTTCGCCGGCGGGACATCCCGCTGGTGCGGGAAGACGCGGCCGGGGACCGACTCCTGACCTATTCGCTGCTGAAGGATTATTTTGACACGCCGGTGCTGGTGGCGAGATCGACGATCGGCCGCGACATTACTGCCAGCGGCCGGCAGGTCGTCTGGGCGTCGATGGCTGGCATCGCTGTTTCCGGTTTGCTGGTGATGGGCGCCACGGTTCTGCTTTTGCAGTGGCTCCTGATTGGCCCGCTGGTGAGGCTGACGCAGCAGATCGTCACGATCGGCCGAAACAGCAATCTCGGCCAGCACGTTGCCCTCGAACGCACCGACGAAATCGGCGTTCTGAGCCGCGAATTCGGCAGGATGCTGGGACGGCTGGCGCAGGCGCGGGACCAGTTGCTCGAACACTCCTACAACTCCGGGCTGGCTGAAATGGCGGCCGGTGTTCTTCATAATCTGCGCAACCACATGACGCCGCTGAGCATGCGGATCGGCAGACTGCACGAACACCTGTCGCGGACCGGAGGAACGAAGCTTGTCCGGGCTTATGACGAGCTGATTGACGCGTTTCCAGAAGGGGAGCGCAAGGCGAAGCTGGCGAAGTACGTCGGTTTGTCGCTTCGCGAAATTTCAGAGCGCAACCAGAGGGTGTTGCAGCGGCTGGAACGGATCTCGGACGATCTGCGCCGCCTTGACGAAGCCTTGAGCGAGCTCGATCGCTTTGGTCGATCCAGCAATCACCTTACACCCGTCCATCTGAGCAAGATCCTTCAGGAGACGATTTGCCAGCTGCCGCATTTTCCCGAGTTGCATGTGAATATTGTCATCGACCCCCGCCTCGACGGCACTGTCACCGTCCTGTCGACCCCGTTTATCCTCAAGCACATTCTTCACAACCTGCTCGTGAATGCCTGTGAAGCGATCCTGGCCACGGGGCGGCGGCAAGGGAGGATCGATATTCTCCAGGCTCAAAACAATCTCGATGGCAAGCAGATGGTGGACCTGCAGGTCCGGGACGACGGCATTGGCATCGCCCAAGATCACCTGGAGAGAATATTCGCCCGCGGATTTACCACCAAGATCGGGGAGCGGCGCGGTACCGGTCTGCATTGGTGCGCCAACAGCACATCCAAGATGGGAGGAAAGCTCTTCGCCACCAGCCCAGGCATCAACCGCGGTTCCATCTTCCACCTTCTCTTGCCTTTGGTGGAAGTCAAAATGTCCGCGGCCGCTTGAACGTGCCCGCCATGCCGACCACCTCTCCCTTCCGCATTCTGCTCGCCGATGACGAACCGCGCGTCCTCGAAGAATATGAGCAAATTCTTGGTGGCGGAGACGCCGACGATGCTGACCGCAAAATACTAAACGACCTTGAGGCGGACTTGTTCGGTGAAGAGCAAAACGACCTGCCTGCCGAAAGTTTCGAACTGACATTGTGTCGCCAGTCGCACGAGGTCATTGCCGCGGTCGAACAGAGCTTACGGGAAGATCGCCCCTTCGCTGTCGCCTTCATCGACTTCCGAATGCCGCCGGGTGCCGATGGCGCAGTCACCGCCGAACGCATCCGCAAGCTCGACCGAAGCATCAATATTGTCTTCGTTACGGCGTATTCCGACATTGGACTGGCCGATATCGTTTCACGGGTCCCGCCCCCTGATAAGATTCTCTATTGCCACAAGCCGCTGCACGCGAGCGAGCTGCGGCACTTCGCCCACGCCTTGTCAGCGAAGTGGTCGACCGAACGATTTCTCCAGGCGACCCAGGAACGTCTCGAGCAGATCGTGAACTCCACGCCGGTCATCGTCTATTGCCGGGACGCAATGCCCGATTACCGCGCGACTTTCGTCAGCCGCAACGTCGAGCAGCAATTTGGATACGACGAACAGTCCTTCCTCGACGAGCGAACGCCCTGGTTCGGCCGGGTCCACCAGGACGATCTCGCGCGGGTCCGTCAGGCGGTGGAGGGCCTGGCCGTGGAAGGCGAGGTGACGGCCGAATACCGTTTCCTGCTCCAGGATGGCAATTATCGCTGGGTCAGTGATCGCGTGAAGTTGCTGCGCGACTCGTTCGGCCAACCGAAACAATTGGTCGGATGCCTGATCGACGTTACCGAGCGGCGACGCTCCGAGGACAAAATCCGCCACCTTGCTTACTTCGACGGCCTGACCGGCCTGCCCAATCGCGTTCTCATGCGAGATCTCCTGGATCATGCGCTGGCGAGCGCCGCGCGACACCATCGGTCTCTCGCCATCCTCTTCCTCGACCTTGACCAGTTCAAACGGATAAATGACACGCTTGGCCACGATGTGGGCGACGAACTGCTTCGCGCGGTTTCGAAGCGCCTTCTCTTTAGCATCCGGCGCAGCGATGGGCTGTTCCAGGAATTGGGACATAGCGAAAACGGAGATTTCGAAGGATCGGAAACAATCTCTCGCCTGGGCGGCGACGAATTCGTCATTATTTTATCGGAGATTAAAGATGCCAGTGATGCAGCAAATGTCGCTGAGCGAATAGCATATTCATTGAGTGATCCTATCGCCGTTGGCGATAATGAGATTAGTATAAGTGCCAGTATCGGCATCAGCGTTTACCCCGATGACGCCGATGATGTCGAAACGCTGCTTAAGCATGCCGACAGTGCTATGTATCATGCTAAAGAAGAAGGGCGGAACTGTTATGCATTCTTCAGTGGCTCAATAAATGAGAGGGCCACGCGCCGCTTTACGATCGAGTCCAACCTGCGCAAAGCGATGGAACGCGGCGAGCTTAGCCTTTTCTACCAGCCGCGGATCGACCTCCGTGTCAACCGGGTGACGGGGATGGAGGCGCTGCTGCGGTGGCAGTCTCCCGACGGAGACTGGATTATGCCCGGTGAGTTTGTCCCGGTGGCAGAGGAAACCGGCCTCATTCTCGCAATTGGCGAATGGGTGTTCGGTGAAGCCTGTCGGCAAAATGCTGCCTGGTTGAAAGCCGGATTGCCGATGCTGACTGTTTCGATCAATCTTTCTCCTGTCCAGTTTAAAAAGAAAGGCTTTGTCAAGCAAGTTAGCGACATCCTAACTAAAACGAATCTCAACCCTAGCCTCCTTGAGGTAGAGTTTACTGAGAGCTTATTGATCGACGATACACCAATAAGTCGGAATATTATTTCTGATCTTCGGAGTATTGGGGTAAAAATTTCAATTGATGACTTTGGTACAGGATATTCGTCCTTAAGCTATCTCAAAAACTTCACATTTAATGCCCTGAAATTAGATCAATCGCTAATTCAGGACGTCTCTCATAGCGCCAATGATGCGGCGATTGTCAAGGCAACCGTTGCTCTGGCCCATAACCTGGGTCTGCGTGTTGTTGCGGAAGGAGTCGAAGAGCAAGTTCAATTGGATTTTCTTATGCAGAACGGATGCGATGAAGCGCAAGGTTACTTCTTCGCACCACCACTTGATCATCAGGCATTTTATCAGTGGTGCAAAGACTACCCCTTCCCATGCAAGCAAAGTAGAATCGAACCTTATAAAGGCAGGCTGCAGAAAGGTCGTGCAGTAATCAAATTAGGTAATTTAGTTCAACAATAAAATGGTCAGCGGGACGCAGAAAAAGTCCTAACTGGCAACTGTCAACCGAGGGGTGTACATCGTGCTTATCTCTTTCGCGCAGCCGGAGGCTCAACGCTTTCCGTCAACATCTAAGCTAGTGCAATATCTGTATCTATACGTGGCACCAAGCCGCGTTGCCGGATTTGGGCTGTTTTCGGCACGCCCCTTTCCGGCCGGGAGTGCAGTCCTTCGCGTCCATGATCCGCACTATACCAGCAACGCCAAGTCGCACGCTTACCTGACCGCCCTTGGCTACACGCATGCTCAGATATTTCAGGTCGCCGAGGACGCTTTCATCCCGCCGATCGACGCGCCTGACGATTTCACCAACCATAGTTGCGAGCCGAACTGCGGGCTACGGGTGAGGCCGGACGGTTTTGCGATGATTGCCCTTAAAGACATCGCGGCGAATGACGAACTCACCTACGATTATTCCACCCACCAGGAACATCCGCTGGAAGACATGGTGTGCCAGTGCGGCACGCCCCGCTGCCGAGGGGTGATCCGCAGCTTCTCACAACTCCCCAGCGCTCTCCAGCAGTACTACCTTGACCTCGATATTGTCGCTGATTTTGCCGCACGCGCCGTCAGAGACTAGCATGGCATGTTTTCCATCCGCGGTACGCCGAGGGCAGTCCGCGAGCTTGCCCTGTTTGGCAGTTTCTGTTCAGCCTCGGTGCTGGTCGTTACGACAGCCGGCACAGCCCAGCTATTAGCCGACGAGGGAAGTGACGCGCTCCCCCTGGTTTATCTGCTGCTGGCTGCCGTCTCAATTCCCGTAGCGTGGAGCCTCTCCCGGGCGCTGGGGCGCCGATCGGCAATCGTCGTCTGTCGCACTGCGTGTCTTGTGGGTCTCGGCGCCAGCGGCGTCCTTCAAGTCGCGCTCCTGCTCCAGGTGGAGGGCTGCAATCTCGCCATCTGCACCATCGGGTACGTGCTGGAGATTATTCTCGACACCATGTTTTGGCTCGTCGCGGCCGACTACCTGCCGACGCGCGACCTGAAGCGTTACACGCCGAAGCTGGCCATGGCCTTCGCCGTCGGAGGCGTCGTTGGCGGTGTGTCGGCGACCTTATTCTGCTGGGCCTTTTCCGCCGACTATCTGATGCTCCTCGCCTGCGCGCTCCTCGCCGTTTGTTCCGGGCTGGCTTCCCGGATCTCACGCCGTTTGCGGCCGCTCGACGAGAAGGAACCGTCCGCGGCGGAGCCCGGTCTGCTGGACACGCTTCAGTCGAGCTGTGCCATCTTCCGCAGCTTTCCGATCGCCGGACTCATTGCCACAAGTATCCTGCTGATGTCGGCGTTGTTCTGCCTGCAGGACTATTTGTCGATGACCATCTTCGCAGAGACGTTCGCCGGTGAAGATGAGTTGGCCCGTTTCATGTCCCTTGTGTTTGCAGGACAACAGGCCTGCGAACTCCTGGTGCTTGCGACCTGTGGCAGTCTCGTCATCGAGCGGGCGGGGCCGTTGGTCAGAAACCTGGTCTTTCCACTGTCGACAGCCCTCTGCCTGATTGCCCTGCTCGGCTCCTGGACCCTGCCCGTCGCGCTGCTGGTCAGTTTCAACGCCAATTCCATCTCCAATGGAGTTTTCGAGCCGGTGAAGACCATGAACTATGCGGCGGTCCCGTACCGTTCCCTGGGGCCGATCCGGATGCTCGTGGAAGGCATGATCTATCCCCTCGGCATTGCCGGCTCCGGCGCCGGCCTCCTCGTTCTGCAGTCGAGATTTGCGCCCGAGACCGCACTTTCCCTGGCGCTTCTCCTCAGCGCCTTCTTTCTCGGCGCATCCGCTCTCCTGGGAGCCATGTACGTGCCGAGCATGATCCGAAGCCTGCGGGTTCGGACGGTCAGCCCCAGTCGATACGCGCGCAGTTTCGGCAAAGGCCTCCTTTCCCGGTCGGAGGCGCGGAAGCTGCTGACCCGGACGGGCGGCGGGGGCGGCCATGCCGAAGACCTGGTCCGCGAACTTTTCCCCAGATTGGTTCGCGCAGGGGTCGTGGGCGGAGAAAAGCGCCGGCTGTTTGGTCAGAGATCACGGTGGGCCTGGATGCATCAGCCGGCTCCGCTGAACAACGGCGGCGTCAGCACGAACCGGGCACGAAGCCGCCCGGCCGTGCCCGACTTCGAGACGCTGGCGTTCGGCCTGGATCACGCCAGGGTGCAGGTCCGACATTCCGCCGCAAAAAACATCGCCGGCCACGGGGACAAGGCGTTGCCCTGGTTGGCCACGCGCCTTCGCAGCGAACGCCCGGAGACCGCAGAGGCGGCGATTCTGGCGCTTGGGCTCATCGGGTCACGGCGCGCGCGCCACCTTTTGAGGCGCCACCTGCAACCGCTGCTCCTGCAGGCACAGCGCACCCTGGCCGCCCTCGCCGAGGTCAGGCAACTGATGCAGGCTGGCGACCACCCCATTCATGGCGCGCTCTTCTGCCAGGCTCTCGAGGATCGCAACCACGCCGTCCTTGGCCGGGTCCTCGCCGTTCAGGCGGCGCTGGGACATCGACGCGACATCTCCTTGCTGCACCATCTCGCCGTGTCAGGACAAATCCGCGAGCGTTCCGACGCTATCGAGGCGCTGACGAGCGCGCAAGCCGGCCGATTCCTGCGACCGCACCTGCACCTCCTTGAACCCCAGGCCAGTCCGGACGAACCGTCACCCTGCCCGCTTGCCCGCCCGCAGGCACGCCGGTCAACGGCCGCTGAGATCGATGCCATTTTGTGGGCTGCCGCGGCGGAGGACTGGTGGCTGCGCCTGCTCGTTGCGCCACTCCTGACAACCATCCATCCTTTCCCAGGCAAGCCCGAAGAGGTGGCCATGCTCAATGTTGTTCTGTTCCTGAAGTCCCTGCCCCTTTTCAATCCGCTCCGATTCGAGTGCATCGCGCGCGCGGCGGCGGCCTCAGAGAGCGTCACGCTGTCGCCAGGCGATCCTCTGCCCGCTACGGCTAATCCCTGTGAATATGTTCATATTCTGCGAGACGGACACATGGAGCTGTTGGCCGAGGGTTGCGCCGTCCATGTCCTCGAGCCGGGTGCATTCTTGGGAGTTGGCGCGGTCATCGGCGATAGCGACGGCGATGTCGCGGCGCGGGCCATCTCGAAATGTCATCTTCTCCGCCTTCCGGCGAGCGTGGTCGCCGATCTCGCTGCGGAGAATCCACAGATGCTGAGGACACTGTTGCGCGATACCCATCGGCTGCAGCGCGCCGCCTATTTGCGCCTGGCGGGCGGGCCAGCAACGGGCAAGCCCTTGGCGGGGGCCAGCGGCGGAATGGGGGAGAATCAAAAAACAGAGGCCTCGGCCAACCATGGTCTCACCTGCATAAAGAATCGCTCGGTCGCCCGGTAGGCTCCGGCCTGCCGACCGGCGTGCGGGCAAGGATGGACCCAACGCTATGGCGCCCGCCACCGTCCCGCGACGGCACCATCATCTCAGTTTGAAAACGATGCCGGGCAACGCACCGAGAGCACCTTCCTGCTTCAGAACGCGTATCTGAGTTGCATAAAGAAGCGGTTGTTGTCGCGAAGGATATCGACGACTTCACCTTCGCCGGCACGCCGATCAACGAGACGCTCGTCCGCGAGCTGGCAATGGGTGCATTCCTCGTCCAGCAGCGCAATGCCGTGCTGATCGGCGGCACCGGAACCGGCAAGAGCCACCTCGCCATCGCCATCGCCCGGGCCTGCATCCGCGGCGGCGCGCGTGGCCGGTTCTACACCGTCGTCGACCTGGTCAACCGGCTGGAAAGCGAAGCCCGTGCCGGTCGCCAGGGAGCACTGGCCGACTACCTCGTCCGCCTCGACTTCGTCGTCCTCGACGAACTGGGATACCTGCCGTTCGCCCAGGTCGGCGGGCAGCTGCTGTTCCACCTGATCAGCCGGCTGTACGAGCGCACCTCGATCCTCGTCACCACCAACCTCGCCTTCGGCGAGTGGCCGAGCGTGTTCGGCGACGCGAAAATGACCGCGGCGCTCCTCGATCGTCTCACCCATCACTGCGAGATCATCGAGACCGGCAACGAGTCCTGGCGCTTCAAGAACCGCGCCTGACCCGTACCCACACCCCCTCCCCAGACCCCACCCCCGGCTTGCCCAGGTGGGCAAACAGGCACCTCCCGCGCGCGCCGCTCCGTCGCTCGCGAAAGCACTGCGCAGCGCGAGCGGGTCCCTCCTGTTCGCTACCTGGACAAGCTCGCATCGTCGCCTGCCTGCGGCTGGCGTGCCAGCAGTACCACGCGGCGTTGGGCAGAATGGCGTGCGCGACCGCCTTGCGGATAAATCCCTCATACAGCGCCGGGCCCTGGCTGGCGTCATCCCAGGTGATGCCGGGCTCATTGGCCCCTCGCTCCCGTCCTCCGGGATGGTTGCTGCCGTCATAGTCGACCAGGTACGGCGGGTCGGTGGCGAACAGGATCGCCCGTTGCCCGTCCATCACCCGGATCACGTCGTGGGATTTGGTCGCGTCACCGCACAGCAGCCGGTGTGCGCCCAGCAGCCACAGGTCACCGACCCGCGAGACCGGCTCGGCCGGTGGCTCGGGGATGAGGTCCTCGCCGGCCGCCGTATCGTCGTTACCCTCTTCATCGAGTACCGCCAGCAGCCGGTCGACCTCGTCGCCCTCGAAACCGGTCAGCCCCAGGTCGAACCCGTCCGCACCCAGCGCCTGCAGTTCAGCCGCCAGCAGCTCTTCGTCCCAGCCGGACAGCTCGGCGAGCCGGTTGTCGGCAATTCAGTAGGCGCGGAGCTGCTCCGGGCTCAGATGCGCCAGCCGGCTGCTGCGCCGCCAGCAGCCGGCCGTGCTCGGCGATGATCTCACCGGCATCGCTCACCAGTACTGGTGCCGTCCAGCCGTACTCGACCAGCGACGCCGCCAGCTTCGTCACCTGACGGCGCGCGATCGGCCAGCGCTCGATCTGCTCGGGGCAAAACCGCAGCATCGCAAACGTCCTGATTGGAAGGGGGATGCATCACCCGCACGGTGAAGACACTGCGGGTATACGAATAAATTCCCTTTAACCGACCCTTAGCCCAGTGTCAAGCGATCGTTGGCCTGGCGATGTGCCCGTCAGAGGGCCTTCATCTTCCGGTGGCCGCTGACCGTGCAGCTGCCCGCTTCGGGGGACAGATCCGGCTGACGTGTGCACCTCGAAGACGGTTCGAATCCAAATAACGCTTTGCAAAAACGTGGGTTTTTTGGTCTTGCGGCGGCTTAGCCGACCGCATGCCGGCGAAGTCCTGGATCTCGACGACGATCCCACGTGGACTTGGGCCAACCAAATAAGTCTTTGAATCTGCAGGAGATCGATGCGGATTGGTCAGCGGCAGATCCATCGTCGCAGGACCAGATGGGAGGGGATAAGCTACGGAAAAGACAACAAAAAAGCCACCGGGTGGTGGCTCTGTCGGATCTGGATCTGATATTTTTCTGGCTGTCGCTGGCGCGGTATCGGACGGCGCCCACCAGCATACCCCACGGCGTCAGGAGGAACCGTTTTCCTCCTCGCCAGCGCCGCATCTCAGGTCCACCCAGGGCCGGCGGCCACCGAACCTGGTAAGGATTAAATACCTAACAAGCGGCGTCTGTCAACACTTTCCTTGCGCATCTTCCGGGCGTTGCCTGCAGCCGAACGCGGCGCTGCTCCGGGAGATCCCCTTCAGGTCCGGCCGGTGCACCGCCGTTCCCTTGAGGATGGCGTCGTTGTACACGCCCTGAACGGGCTTGTCAAGGATAATATTCCTTGCTGACATCGCTGCGTTGCCTTGACCTCGCGACCCCGAGAGGCGATATTCTGCGCCAGTTGGAAATTCCAACTGCGATTGCAGGCTCGGCTCATGGCGCTGGTGACGATCAAGGACAAATTCCAGGTGACGATCCCGGCCCGACTGCGCGATCAGGTGGCCGTTGCGGTCGGCGACATTCTCGACGCCAGCGTCGAGAACGGCGCCATCGTGCTGCGCCCGAAAGCGGTGGTCGATCGGGCAATCCTGGCGGCGCGGCTCGATGATCTTCTTGCTGCTGCACCGGTCGCGCCGGAGTTTGCCGGGCAGTCGGAAGAGCAGGTGCTGGACGAGGTGAGCGCCGAGATCGAAGCCGAGCGGGCCTCGCGTCGACGCCCTGAGCGGTGAGGCTCGTCCTCGACTGCAATGTGATCATCGCAGCGGGCTTGATTGCCGGGACGTCGCGGCGGGTGGTCGAAGCGGCGGTTCGGGAGCACACCCTGATCGTCTGCGACGAGATCATTGGCGAGTACCGGGCGGTGGCGGTGCGGCCGAAGTTCCGCCGCGCGTGGAGCGTTCTCGATGAGCTGATTTCCATCGTCGAGGCCGTCAGCCTGTCGGTCGAACCTTCTCCGCTACGCGTCTCGCTGCCCGACCCCGCCGATGACGTCTATCTGGCTGCGGCGATCGCGGGAGGGGCCCAGGCCCTGATTACCGGCACCACGGCGAGTAAACCGGGAACGACGACGATCGCGTTCGTGCTAAAGCTGACTCTAGGAAGGCTCAGCCTCGTCGACCGGTAGCCAGAAAAGCGTGTCTGGCGTCAAGAGGCTCGCCGATGGGCAGTCATCGCAGGCTTGCCCTCAACGCCCCTAAGCCTCTCGCGAAATGTGCCCCCGATGTTCGCAACCGTTCGCCTACGTTCAGGGGCAGGTTTTCCGTATTTTTTCCGTATAGATTGGTCTCAGCTCAGCCGAGTACGGATTAACCCATTGAAATTACTGGCGTCCCCTAGGGGATTCGAACCCCTGTTACCGCCGTGAGAGGGCGGTGTCCTGGGCCTCTAGACGAAGGGGACGAGGCCTTTCCCGTGTTATAGGCGATCGGTTGCGCAGATCAAGTGTGCGTGCTGAATGGCATGCTTCCCGGCGGCTTCGTGAGTAACCTGGATCTCTTCCGCCCCGGCTCCCGTCACCCATTTTCAGGGAAGCTCAGCAGGTCGTTTTTGTGGAGGACGCACATGAAGCAGCGGCAATTGGGACCGAGCGGGCCGATGGTCTCGGCTTTGGGGCTGGGATGCATGGGAATGAGCTGGGCTTACGGCCCGGCCGATGCGGATGAGGCCGTCGCCACCATTCGGCGCGCGCTCGATCTCGGGGTGACCTTCCTGGATACGGCGGAAGTCTATGGGCCCTACGAGAATGAAAAACTGGTGGGGAGAGCGATCGCGGGGCGGCGCGACGAGGTCTTTCTCGCCACCAAGTTCGGCTTTGCCATTAGCGAGGGCGCCGGTGTCGCCAGCATCGGCGGAACCGACAGCCAACCAGAGCATGTGCGCGCGGTCTGCGACGCTTCGCTGCGGCGGCTCGGTGTCGATCACATCGATCTTTTCTACCAGCACCGCGTCGATCCGAACGTGCCGATCGAAGAGACGGTGGGCGCCATGGCCGGCCTGGTGGAGGCCGGCAAGGTGCGCTTCCTGGGGCTCTCCGAAGCCTCTCCCCGGACCATCCGGCGGGCGCACGCGACCCATCCGATAACCGCGCTGCAGAGCGAATATTCTCTGTGGGAACGGCAGGTCGAGCGCGAAGTCCTGCCCTGCGTGCGGGAGCTGGGCATCGGCTTCGTGCCGTATAGCCCGCTGGGCCGCGGCTTCCTCACCGGCACCGCGCGCCCCGCTGAAGAGTATCCGGATGGAGACTACCGGAGGCAGGAGCCGCGGCTGCAGGGCGACAACTTCGCCGCCAACATGCGCCTTGTCGAGGTCGTCCGCGGCATCGCCGAGGCGCGCGGCGCGACCCCCGCCCAGGTCGGGCTGGCCTGGCTCCTGTTGCAGGGCGAGGATATCGTGCCAATCCCCGGAACCAAGCGCCGCAGCTACCTTGAGGAGAATGCCGGCGCGGCCGAACTGATCCTCGACGGCGACGACCTGCAGCGCCTCGATGCCGCTGCGCCGCTCGCCGGTACGGCCGGCCCCCGCTATGAACCGCGGCTGATGAGCCTGCTCGATCGCTGACGGGCTCGGGCAGAAGCGGGCATACGCACCAGCAAAGCTGTCCCGGTTGCGAGGGCTGCGGCGACCGTGTATAAACCCCTCATATTAACCCGTCTGGGTTAATATGAGGAAAGCATCCCCTGATAATGCTCCGGCAGGTTGTGTCGGCGGCGGCCCCTTAATGTCCCGGCTGGCGGCTGCTCCTCCGGACTCAAGCCAAAACGGCCCCTGAGCCGTGTCCCGAACCCCGAAGGGAGAGCGAGCGATGACTGAGAGGTTGGAACCGGGCCTTCATGAGGACGCAGCGCCCTTTCGGATGGTCGCGCCATCGGGCGTCTCCGTCCCCGAAGCGGTTGCACCGGGTCTGGCAAAACCGCCAGCCGAGATGGGGCTGCGGATCCAGAGCGCCACGCAGCATTCGCGAAGGAGCAGCCGGGTCGTCATTCCCCCTTTCTGCGATGCCACGCTTTATGCCGAGCGCACTGGCTTTCGCGATGATTTTCTCGGTGACGGGGCCCGCCTGCGGGTGCCGCTTCCAGCCATAGCGGAAGCGGATCAGATCCTGCGCTATGCCAACTTTTCCATCGTCTTCTGTCGGCAACGCAAGCTCGCCCGGCTGAGTGCGATCAACATTGACGGGGGGCGATGGCAGCGCATCGAGAGACGACAGCCCGACACCTGGTCCTATGATCCCCGCCTTGCCGGAGACCGCCAGGTGGGACGCAACCTTTACGACGGCGTTCGCTATGACCATGCTCAGCTCGTCCGCCGCCAGGATGCCTGCTCCGGCCGGGACGCAGAGCTGGCGGAGCAGGACACGTTCCATCTGACGAATGCCATGCCGCACGATCTCGCCCTCGGCAGCGGCCCCTGGAATGCTCTGGAGTATCATGTTCTGGACACGATCCGTCTGTGTCGCAGCCGGCTCACCGTTCTCGCAGGACCGATCTTCGATGACGCGGATCCCGCCGACTGCGGCATTCGTATCCCCCAGAATTACTTCAAGATCGCCGCCTATGTCGATGATAATGGCCATCTTTCTGCAGCCGCATGGATGCAGCGGCTGCCGTGGCCGCAGGAAGCCAGGACGGAGCGCTCCGCGACGGCGCCGGAAAGCCTGATGATCTGGCAGATCCCGATTTCGTTGATTGCCGAATCGACCGCGTTGGATCTCGCCCCGCTCTTCGCCGCCGATACCCTCGGCCGCCACCGATCCGGCCAGGCGGCTGCTGCCTGGCAGCCGATCCCCATTACCGAAGCCGACGATCTTCTTCTCTGACGAACCAAGTTCGTCGGGCTTCTTCTCTGACGAACGTCAGGGCACGCGGGGCTCAACGACCGCCATTGCCCCTTGCCCGATGGCGCAGAGGGTCTCGCTGCCGTCTTCGGCAACGGCGACGACATCGGCCCGGCAGACAATCAGCCGACGTCCGGATTTTGCCACTGTACCGCGGGCGATCAGCGCTGCGCCGCGCCCGGGTGCGACGAAGTTGACCTTATATTCAGCACCCATGACATTGGCCCCGGCGGCCACGAGAGTCGCCGCCGCCGCTCCCATGACGCCCTCGGCCACGCCGCCGATCACCCCGCCATGAAAGAAGCCGTCCTGCTGGCAGACATCCGGCCGGAACGGGACCCGATACTCGGCGAAGCCGGGCTCGACGCCCAGCAGTTCCACGCCAAGCAGCGAAAGGTAGCCCTGGGCCGAAACGTACGTCCGAAGACGGGTGCGAAAGTCCGGATTTCGTGGCTCGAACTGGGACATGGGGACTCTCCAAAAGCGTCAGGCTATCTCCCGCCCCGCGCCGCGACAACGCGGGAAATGCTAGCGCGTTCGCGGATCCGAGACTGCGGGCGCACGGGCCCGATTTCAACTATCGTGCCCACGCGGGTGACGCAGAAAAAACCAGGAGACAGAACCATGCCAACCCTCCTCGTGGCGAAAAGCGACAGCTTGCAGGCCTGGGCGTCTGACGTCGGCCTGACGAAGCACGTCTACAAGCTTGACCTGAGCGCGGAGGACACCGGGGCCGCCGTGGCAACCCTGAACGAATCGCGATGCGCAGGGCGCACCGACTGGAAGCTCGTCGGCGCGGAGCCGACCTCAGCGACCGATGCCGCTGAAATTCTGGGCCGCGTTGCCCGCAAGGAAACGATGATCGACCCCGCCCATTATCCCCAGCTCAGGCAGGCGCAGGGCATCTTCAAGGTCAAGCTCGCCAATGTGGAGAACCACTTCCTGGTCCGGGCGGCCATGGAAAATGAGCAACTCAAGAAAGTCAGGCTGACGCCTCCGCAGATTGCCTCCTATTTGCTGCGCATGGCCTCTGCCTGAACCCAGACCGGGCGCGATTCCGTCCGCAACGCCCTATCGGCCCTGCCCCTCCGGTATTGACGCCGCTGCCGCCTGATCCTCAGGCGTCGGACACTTCCGAACAGCGCTTCCACCATCCATGCACGGACGCCACACCGGCGCCGCAGGTGGCGCGCATGCATGAGGCCGATCGCGCCGTACCAGGAGGGTATGCTCATCCCGATGTCCTTAAGCCCGAATGACGATGGCCCGATCAGTTCGATCGCACAAACCTCGACGCGCAGGCTGTGCCGCTCGTCACGTCATCTCACCACCGGCCTTCGGATGTGGCGGGAATGCCAGGGTTGCTCCGCTGGCCGGGCTTCGTCATCCGCCCTTCGCTTGGTTTCGTAATCCTTCCATCCGGAGAAGGAAGGACATGAGCGACAGACCGATCATCGTGTGGTTCCGCCAGGACCTGCGCACCCGTGACCAGGCCGCCTTGTCCGCGGCAGCCGCTTCCGGTCAGCCGGTCCTCCCCCTTTATGTGCTTGATGAGGATTCGCCGGCGGAGTGGCGGCCGGGCGGAGCCGCGCGGTGGTGGCTGCATGGCAGTCTGCTGGCACTTGCCGACGATCTCGCCCGCCTTGGCTCACCGCTTCTGCTACGCCGTGGCGAGGCGGCGGACGTCGTGGCGACGGTCGCGCGGGAGGCCGGTGCCTCGGCCGTTCTAGCCACCCGGCACGTCGAGCCGCATTGGTGTGCGGCCGATGCCCGGCTGCGAACCACCCTGGCCACCGACAACATCCAAGTTCAGATTTTTCCGGGGACAACGCTGTTCGAACCCGGCTCCCTGCGCACCAAGGCGGGGGGTCCGCCGAAGGTTTTCACGCCGTTCTGGCGCACTTGCCTCGGTGCGGAGCCCCCCGCTCGCCCCCTCCGCGCACCGGTAACACTCCGTGCGCTCGCGAGGCCGATGACGGGCGACCCCCTCGACGCCTGGGGTTTGCCGCCAACGTCCCCGGATTGGGCGGGCGGCCTGCGGGCGTCCTGGCGTCCTGGCGAAGCCGCCGCACAAGCGACGTTCGCCGGCTTCCTCGATCGAAGGCTCGGCCGATACCATACCGATCGCAATACGCTTGAGCCCGCCGCCACATCCCAGCTTTCGCCCCATCTGCACTTCGGCGAGCTGTCGCCGCGGGAGATCTGGCATACGGTTTTCGCCCGCATGCAGGCCGACCCCGGTCTCCTCTCCGGGGGCGAAAGCTGGCTGAGGGAACTCGGTTGGCGCGAGTTCTGTGCGCATACGCTCGCAGCAAACCCGCAAATGCCCAGCGAACCGCTGCACCCACGCTTCGCCGGGTTTCCCTGGTCGCAGGATGTGTCGAACTTGCGGGCCTGGCAGCGTGGCCGCACCGGTTATCCGATCGTCGATGCCGGGATGCGCCAGCTCTGGCAGATGGGCTGGATCCCCAACCGCGTGCGGATGATCGTTGCGTCGTTTCTGGTGAAGCACCTGCTCCTCCCCTGGCAGGAGGGTGAAGCCTGGTTCTGGGACACGCTCGTGGATGCCGATCTCGGCAACAATGCCGGCGGCTGGCAATGGGTGGCAGGCTGCGGCATCGACGCAGCGCCCTATTTTCGCATCTTCAACCCGGTGCTGCAGGGAGAGAAGTTCGATTCAGACGGCGACTATGTCCGCCGCTGGGTTCCCGAACTCGCGCGATTGGCGTCCCCGTATCTGCAAAGGCCGTGGACAGCAGCCCCGCTCGACCTGGTCGCGGCCGGCGTGCGTCTCGGCCTCGACTATCCCTGGCCGCTGATCGACCACGCCGCCGCGCGCGCCCGGGCCCTGCAGGCTTTCGACCGCCTGCCCGCCTAGCCAGATCGACCTATGCGTGCAGACATGTGATGCCCTGATCGCTTTCCGTCGCATTTATATCACATCTTCGCCACAGCCCAATTCTTGCCTCTTTTCGACCTTTGCGCGAGTCGCGCACCATTTTACAATGGTGGTTAAGTTTTGACGCAGATCTCAAACGACGACGGTCCGCCTTGCCGTCGTATTCCGTCAAACGAACTCAGGGTCGGATCGCCCAGCGGTCAAACAACATGCGCGATGATAGGAACCGTCGTCGGCCAACTCGGGATCGGATCGTCATCGGTTTTTTGATGGCGGGGGTCGCCAGTGTCGTCCTCTGGGGATTGTCAATAGAGCTTGAAGCTTCGCCACTTCAGTCTCGATTTTTTTCAAAGATCTCGTCAGGCTTCAGCTACGATGTCGAACCGGGACCGAGCGCCGACATTCGTTTTCCGGAAGCCGGACCTTACGATGAGCGCCTCGGCTACGCCCATATGCCGGGCTTTATCCGATCCCTGGAGGATCAGGGTTTCGTCATCACCCGTCAGGCCCGGCTGTCTCCCACGCTGGTGTCCTTCATCGACTATGGCGGCTTTCCCGTTTTCCGCGAAAAGGCCCGAACCGGCCTGACGCTCAGCGACCGCACCGGCGAGGTTCTGTACTCGTCGCGGCATC
>DAIQPV010000257.1:0-4815 GCA_036787145.1 Rhodospirillales bacterium | reverse complement strand
CCCATGTTGCGCGCGATCACCGTCGTCAGCGCGCCGAGGCTGCCGGGTTCGTTGAGCACGGTGACCTGAACACGGCCGACGTGGGAGGTCTCCTCGTCCTTGCCGGTGTCCCAGGCGACGTCGATCCACCGTTCCGGCTGTTCGGAGAACTCCGCCAGCGTCTCGCAGTCGATGGTATGGATGGTCACGCCCTTGCCGGTGGTGACGACACCGACGATGCGGTCGCCCGGCAGCGGGTGGCAGCAGCCGTCGAAGTGCAGCGCCATGCCCGGAATGAGCCCGCGAATGGGCAGCGCCGGTCCCTTGACCTGCGGCTTGCGGCGCGATCGCGCCAGCGGCACCATCTTTTCGACGAAGCTGCGCTTCTTGCGCAGCCCCGGCAGCACCGCCTCGACCACCGTCCGCCCGGTGAGGTGGCCGGCGCCGACCTGCGCGTAAAGGTCATCGACGGTCGGCTGCTTGAAGTTCCTGAGGACGCCTTCCAGCGCCTTGTCCGAGCAGTCGTAGCCTTCCTCCTGGAACGCCCGCTCCAGCAGGGACCGGCCGAGCTGCAGGTACTGGTCACGCTCCTTCGAGCGGATGAAGCGGCGGATCCGGGCCCGCGCCTTGCCGGTGACGACAAAGCGTTCCCAGGTCGGAGAAGGGGTCTGCGCCTTCGAGGTGATGATCTCGATCTGGTCGCCGTTCTGCAGAACCGTCCGCAGCGGCATCAGCCGGCCGTTGATTTTCGCGCCGACGCACTTGTCGCCGATCTGGGAATGCACGGCGTAGGCGAAATCGACCGGCGTGGCCCCCGTCGGCAGGTTGATCAGGTCCCCCTTCGGCGTGAAGCAGAACACCTCGTCCTGGAACATCTCCAGCTTGGTGTGTTCCAGGAACTCTTCCGCGCCGCCGGCGTGCTCCAGGATCTCCAGCAGCTCGCGCAGCCAGCGGTATTGCCGGCCGTTGGTGTGGTCGATCTCCTGCTTGTAATGCCAGTGGGCGGCAACACCGTATTCGGCGATCTCATGCATCTGGCGGGTGCGGATCTGCACCTCGATGCGCTGGCGCTCGGGACCGATAACCCCGGTGTGCAGCGATCGGTAGCCATTTGGCTTCGGGGTCGAAATGTAGTCCTTGAAGTGGCCCGGCAGCACCGGGTAAGCGCCGTGAACGATGCCGAGACCGCGATAGCAGTCCTCCTGGGCGGGAACGATCACTCGGAACGCCATGATGTCGCACAGTTGCTCGAAGTTGAGGTTCTTGTGCTGCATCTTCTGCCAGATCGAATAGGGCGTTTTCTCGCGGCCCGCCACTTCGGCGTCCAGGCCGTTGTCACGCAGCGTCTGGCGGATGTGATCGATCACCCGGGGAATGAGGTTGCCGCCATGCTCGCGCAGAAACGCCAGGCGGGCGATGATCGATTCGCGGGCGTGCCCGTTGAGCTCGGCGAACGCAAGGTCCTCGAGCTCGTTCTTCATCTCCTGCATGCCCATGCGCTCGGCGAGCGGCGCATAGATCTCCATCGTTTCGGACGCGATGCGCCGGCGCTTCTCGTGATCGTTGATGTATTTCAGGGTGCGCATGTTGTGCAGCCGGTCGGCCAGCTTGACCAGCAGCACCCGGATGTCCTCCGACATCGCCAGCACCAGCTTGCGGAAATTCTCCGCCTGGCGCGTGCGTTCGGATTGCAGCTCGATCCGCGTCAGCTTGGTGACGCCGTCGACCAGCCGCGCCACCTCGTCGCCGAACATCCGCCGGATGTCTTCGATGGTGGCCTGGGTGTCCTCGACGGTGTCATGAAGCAGCGCGGTGACGATCGACGCGGTGTCCAGCCGGTAGTGGGTGAGGATCCCGGCGACTTCCAGCGGATGGGAGAAATAGGGATCGCCATTGGCGCGGGTCTGGGCGCCGTGGGCCTTCATGGCGAAAACGTAACCGCGGTTGAGAGCGTCCTCGTCAGCCTGCGGATCGTATCGCTTGACCCGTTCCACCAGCTCGAATTGCCGGATCATGCCCGCCCCCGCGGGCGCTCACAGGACCACACGAACGGCGTCGCCGCCGCGCGGGCCGTGGTCTGCCAATTCGATCCCTTAAGGAACGTATCCACCTCGTCCGGATCAATCCTCCAGCGAACGCTCGTCGCCCGTCTCCAGATCGTCTTCGCCCTCGACGTGCAGCATGTCCTCGTTGAGTTCCTCGGTCAGATCCGCCTCGTCGCCGGTCTCTTCACTGGTCTCTTCGCTGGTCTCTTCGCTGGTCTCTTCACTGCTTGCTTCACTGGTTGCTTCACCGGGGAGGGTGATCTGCTGCTGCATGCCAAGTACATCCAGCTCGTCGCTTTCCGGCTCTTCGCTCTCGATTACCTTTTGCAGGCCCCGGATCAGGCTGTTTTCGAGCTCCGGAAGTTCGACCGTTCCGTCGGCGATCTCCCGCAATGCGATGACCGGATTCTTGTCGTCGTCGCGGTCCAAGGTCAACGGCGCGCCCGCGCCAAGGTTGCGCGCGCGCTGGGCCGCCAACATGACCAGCTCGAAGCGGTTGGAAACCTTGAGGACGCAATCTTCAACTGTGACTCGCGCCATACATACAACTCCACTGTTCGCCGCAAGCCGGGCGCTCTTGCTAATGTAGGCCTTGCAGGAGGCCCGTTGCAAGGCGCTCCCGGCCGCCGCTTCCATCAATGCCGCATCGCCTCACGATTCGGCGAGAAGTGAGATTCGCTGCCCCGGCGGGAGCAAATCCAGCAACGCGACGGCCGTGCGGCCCAGGACCGGATGCCGCCAGTCGGGCGCCACTTCGATCAGCGGGTGCAGGACGAACGCGCGCAGATGCAGCCGTGGATGTGGCAGCGTGGGATGGTCCTTGCGGATGCGGTCGCCCATCGCCAGCAGGTCGAGGTCGAGAACCCGGGCGGCATTGGCCACCGACCGCTGGCGGCCGAACTCCGTTTCGATCTCGTGCAGGACGTCCATCAGCGTCGCTGGCGGCACCGTCGTCTCGATTTCGGCGACGCCATTGATGAAATCGGGCTGGTCCGCCGCGGGCAGCGGAGCACTGACGTACCAGCGGGACCGTCGGACAGCAGGCAGACCCCGGCTCGAGAGCGCGGCGAGAGCAGCGGTGGCAACCGACAGCGGCACGCCATACCGGGCGCTCGCGAGATTGCTTCCGATGCCGATCAAAACCGGTCCGCTTCCCAAACTGTCTCGGTCTTGCAGCATTTCGGGCGGTGCCTTACTTACATGTCTTATCTTCACGTCATTGGCGCGCTTGCCCGTCGGACCTGCATCGCTACCCAATAACGAAAATATCGAGGCTCAAGATGGTGTTCTACCCCCAGGAACGAATCGGCTTGTTTATCGACGGATCGAATTTGTATGCAGCGGCGCGATCTCTTAATTTTGATATCGATTATAAGCGACTGCTAGAAGTTTTTGCCGACAAAGGCCATCTCATCCGTGCGTTTTACTACACGGCACTGATCGAGGACCAGGAATATTCGCCGATAAGGCCGCTGATCGATTGGCTGGATTATAACGGTTACACCATGGTGACCAAGCCCACCAAGGAATTTACGGACGCCACGGGCCGGCGGAAGATCAAGGGCAACATGGACATTGAACTCGCCATCGACGTCATGGAGATGGCGGAACACCTGGATCACGTCGTTTTGTTCTCGGGGGACGGCGATTTCCGGCGGCTGGTCGAAGCGGTGCAGCGTCGGGGGGTCCGGGTCACGGTGGTGAGCACCATCCGATCGCAGCCGCCGATGGTCGCCGACGAGCTGCGTCGCCAGGCCGACAACTTCGTTGAGTTACAGGACCTGCAGGCAAGCATCGCCCGCAGCAATCCGTATCGTGAGCAGCGCGAGGATCGGCCGCAGGCGACCCCCGCCAACCCGCACGCGACGAGCTATCAGGTCGCCTGAACGAGCGCCGGCCGCCGCCGCCGCCGCCGCTGCGGATGCTGACTCCCGAGCGGGACTGTCCGCTGTGCTTACGGCTCGGGTCGTTTCGAGCCGAGAATCGCGAGCGGTTTCCCGGGTGGCATAATGCGCCCGTCGCGTCCTTCGGAGACGAAACGGCCCGCCTGCTGATCGTCGGCCTGGCGCCGGGTCTGCGCGGCGCCAATCGCACCGGCCGGCCGTTTACCGGAGATTATGCCGGCGATCTGTTGTTCGCTGCGTTGCTGGTGCACGGATTTGCCGTCGGAAGCTACGGGCGGGCTGCCGACGATGGGCTGACGCTGGTGGGCTGCCGGATCAGCAACGCCGTGCGTTGCGTGCCGCCCGCCAACCGGCCGACGCCGCTCGAAGTGCGTACCTGTGGCCGCTTCCTGAAAGAGGAAATCGCCTCGCTGTCGCAGCTTCGCGCCGTGCTGGCGCTGGGTGTCGTGGCTCACGGTGCGGTGCTGGCCGCGCTGGGGCTGGCGCAAAGCGCATTCCGGTTTACCCATGGCGCGCTGCACAGGCCGAGGCCGGGGCTCGTTCTGGCCGACAGCTACCACTGCTCCCGGCAGAACACGAACACCGGCAGGCTGACGCCGGCCATGTTCGATTCCGTGTTGAGCGCGCTGCGTGGCCTCGTCGATGGCTGACGCTGATGGCGGTCGTGGTCGCGTGGAGGGATCAATCGGCGTCCTCGATTGGCGCCTCTCCGTGCATTTCCGCCGGATCGAGCATGCGGTGCAGATGGACGACGACGTACTTGATGTTGGCGTGATCGACGTGACGCTGGCTTGCCGCGCGCCACGCCTTGAAGGCTTCGGCGTAGCTCGGAAAGATGCCGACAATGTCGAGCGACGCGGTCTCTGCGAAAACCATCTTGCGCGGAT
>DAIQPV010000256.1:0-4823 GCA_036787145.1 Rhodospirillales bacterium | reverse complement strand
ACCCGTCTCGTGCAGCTGGGGTATCTTGGCCGCAAGACGGGCAAGGGGTTCTACGACTACTCCGTCAAGCCGGCGGTGCAAAACCCGTCACTGATCCGACCGGTCGTTTAGAGCTCTCCCGTTACCGTTGAGGGGCGGCACCGCGACGGGCCGTGCCGCCCACTTGCGCGGCCGCTGACGGTTCTGGCCGCGTTCGTGCCATGACCAGGTCTTCCAAAGCCGATCCAAAGCAGCCGGCTGCTGCCGGCAAGCGGACGGCTGCCCGCTCGACGCTGATCGGCGCCTCTGCCATCTTGATGTGGTCGACGCTGGCCCTGTTGACGACAGCAACGGGGGAGGTGCCTCCGTTTCTTCTGGTTGCTCTCTCCTTCGGCGTCGCGTTTGCGGTCGCCATGATCCGCTGGCTCTGGCGAGGGGGCGGACTGTGGCACCGCTTTCGCTGGCCGGTGCGGGCATGGCTGCTGGGCGTGGGCGGCCTTTTCGGATACCACTTTTTCTATTTCGTCGCACTCCGCACTGCGCCGCCGGCCGAGGCCAGTCTGATCAACTATCTGTGGCCGCTGCTGATCGTGCTGTTCTCGGCACTGCTGCCGGGTCACCGCTTGCACTGGTGGCATGTCGCGGGCGCGCTCCTGGGCATGGCCGGAACCATCGTGCTGATCGGCGGTGGCGGGGCCATCAGCGGGCTTTCCAGCGCTTATGCGCTCGGATACGGGGCGGCCGCCGCCTGCGCCATTATCTGGGCAGGCTATTCGGTGCTCAGCCGGCTGTTCGCGCATATCCCGACCGACGCGGTGGGGGCGTTCTGCGGCGCCACCGCTGTCTTGGCGGCGCTGTGCCATCTGATGTTCGAGCAGACGGTCTGGCCGCAAGGCAGCCAGTGGATAGCCGTCGTCACAATGGGACTGGGGCCGGTGGGCGCTGCCTTCTTCGCCTGGGACATCGGGATGAAGGGAGGCGATATCCGGGTTCTCGGGGTCTGCGGTTACCTGACGCCGCTGCTTTCCACCGCGTTACTGGTCAGCTTCGGTCGGGCGGAGTGGAGTTGGCACCTTGCCGTCGCATCGCTCCTGATCGCGGGCGGCGCAGCACTCGCGGCGCGCGACGTGATTTTTCAGAAGGCGAGGTCGCCGAGATAGGCAACGGACCCGCTGCCGCCAGCGCGTTCCGTTCTCCATGCAAAGTTGTGGTATTTCCTGCGCCACACGTCCGCTGCTTGTTGCGCCGCAGCAACTGGACTTTCTGTTGGGAGATCTGGTATTGGGGTTGCCGCGGCTGTGGACCCCCCTGGCAGGCAAATTCAACGACCCGGCGGACGGATCTATGGATCATCTCGACGTTCTGGAAAGCAGGACGATCTATATCCTGCGTGAGGCCTTCAATAAGATCGACAAGCTTGCGATGCTGTGGTCGATCGGCAAGGATTCGAATGTGATGCTATGGTGCGCCCGCAAGGCGTTCTTTGGCCACGTGCCGTTTCCGCTGGTCAACATTGACACGGGAAAGAAGTTCCCGGAAGTCTACGAGTTCCGCGATCGCATCATCAAGGATTGGAAGCTGGATTGCCTCATCGGGGACTGCCCGCCCGTCGAGGAGATGGACCCGACGTTGCCGCCTGCGGCCCGTTCGGGAGCGCGCAAGACCGCCGGCCTGAACAAGATGCTTGCACGCGAGGGATTCGATGGGCTGATCGCCGGCATTCGGCGGGACGAGGAGGGAACGCGTGCCAAAGAGCGGGTATTCAGCCCCCGCGGCACCCAGAATACCTGGAACTTCCGGGACCAGCCGCCGGAATTCTGGGATCAGTTTACCACCGATTTTGCTCCCGGAACGCACCTGCGGGTGCATCCTTTGCTGCATTGGACGGAGCTGGATATCTGGCGCTACACGAAGCGCGAGAACATTCCCCTGATCAGTCTTTATTTTGCGACGAGCGGAAAGCGCTACCGTTCTCTGGGCGATAAGGACATCACCTTCCCGATCGACTCTTACGCGGATACCGTCGACGCCATCATCGAGGAATTGCAGCACACCAAGATATCCGAACGCGCCGGACGAGCGATGGATCACGAGGCCGAGGATTCCTTCGAGCGGCTGCGCGCCGAAGGCTACATGTGAGGCCGGGAGTCTTGAATATGGATACAATTGGCATGGCCAAGGTCGGCGAAGCAGCGGTACAAACGACCCAGCCACTGAAGATCGTCATCGTCGGTCACGTGGACCACGGTAAGTCGACTCTCGTCGGCAGGCTCTTTCACGACACAGGATCGCTCCCGCAAGGGCGGGTCGAAGCCGTCCGCGCCATGAGCGAAAAGCGCGGCATGCCCTTCGAATGGGCATTCCTGCTGGATGCTCTGCAGGCAGAGCGCGACCAGGGCATCACCATCGATGTCTCGCAGATCTTCTTTCGGACCGATGCCCGCCACTATGTGCTGATCGATGCTCCCGGCCACCGCGAGTTCGTCAAGAACATGGTGACGGGTGCCGCCCAGGCCGATGCTGCCGTGCTCGTGGTCGATGCCCGCGACGGCATGCAGGAGCAGACGCGCCGCCACGCGTACCTTCTCCACCTCCTGGGCATCCATCAGATCATCGTCGCGATCAACAAGATGGACACGGTCGAATACGCCGAAGCGCGCTTCCAGGAAGTCGGCGCGGCGGTGCGTGCCTACCTTTCGGATCTTGGCATCGACCTGCAACATACGTTCATGATCCCGGTCGTTGCGCGCGACGGCGACAATATCGCCGCGGGCGACGCGAAGCACATGCCGTGGTATACCGGTCCGACGTTGGCCGGAGCGCTCGACCTTCTGCAGCCCCCGGTTACGTCCCTGGAGTTGCCGCTGCGCATGCCGGTGCAGGACGTCTACAAATTCGACGACCGTCGGATCATTGCCGGCCGGATCGAAAGCGGCCACTTGCGCCAGGGCGATAGCTTGTTGTTTTCGCCGTCGAACAAGACGGTGCGGGTCAACACGATCGAGGCCTGGAACGCCAAGGAAACGATTATGGCGGTACGGGCCGGTGAATCGGTCGGCTTTACCCTCGACGAGCAGATTTTCGTGGAGCGGGGCGAGATTTGCAGTCTGGCCACCAATCCGCCAATGCTCAGCAATGTCTTTCGCGGTCGAATCTTCTGGCTCGGGCGTGAGCCTCTCGTTGAAGGCGCCCGCCTGAAAATGAAGCTTTGCACGGCCGAGTACCAGGTCGAGGTGGAAAAGATCGAGAAGGTCATCGACACCCAGGACCTGGGATCGAGCGAGCAGAACCACGTCGAGCGAAATGCCATCGCCGAAGTCGTCCTGCGGTCCCGGCGCATGATGGCACTCGATCCGTTCGACCAGAACATGTTCACGGGCCGGTTTGTTCTGGTCGAGAATTATGAGATCGTCGGCGGCGGGCTCATCAACATGGATGGGTATGCCGATCAGCGGGCGCGCGCAGTCAAGTCCACGAACATTTTCCGCGTCGAGCACCGGGTTCCCATCGAGGAGCGCTGGAAGGCGAACGGGCACAAGGGCGGCATTCTGTGGATGACCGGCCTGTCCGGTGCGGGAAAATCGACGCTGGCGTTTTCGCTCGAGCAGCACTTGTTCCGTAAAGGCTATCTGGTTTACGTGCTCGACGGCGACAACGTCCGCCATGGACTCTGCTCGGATCTCGGCTTCTCGCCGGAGGATCGTGTCGAGAATATCCGCCGCGTCGGCAATGCCGCCGGCCTCTTTGCTCGCGCGGGCTTCCTGGTTCTGACCGCGTTCATCTCTCCTTATCGGGTCGACCGCGACCGCGTGCGCGCAATGGGACCGGAACTGTTCCATGAGGTGCACATTGATGCCGACATCGCGGTTTGCGAAGGCCGCGACCCGAAGGGCCTCTACAAGAAGGCGCGCAAGGGGGAGATTCACGACTTCACGGGTGTGTCCGCGCCGTACGAGCCGCCGAGTTTCCCGGAACTCCGCGTCGATAGCGGCAAACATTCGATCGAGGATTGCTTGGCGCAACTCGACGAGTATATCTCTTCAAACTTCGCGCTGACGAGGCACTAACCAAAAAAAGCTTGAGGGTGCAGACGGGAGAACTGATGGCCGCACTGGCGGATTTCCGCAAGGATGTCTCCGCCAGCGGGCCATCTCGACATCTGTGAAGGAGTGACGCGAATGAGCCGGATCGTCCACCCGGTCATTCTTTCCGGCGGTGCCGGCACGCGCCTATGGCCCTTGTCCCGTGCCCTGCGGCCAAAACAGCTCCTGCCGCTGGTGTGCGAGCGGAGCATGCTGCAGGAGTCCGTGCGCCGGGTAACCGCGGACGGTTTCGCCCCACCGCTGGTCGTCGGCAATGAGGAGCATCGGTTCCTTATCGCCGAACAGCTGCGGGCGCTCGAGATCTCCCCGCGGGCCATTCTTCTGGAGCCGGAGGGCCGAAACACGGCTCCGGCCGCGACGGTGGCTGCTCTGCTCCTGGCCGAAGAGGATCCGGACGCAATTCTTGCGCTTCTGCCGTCCGATCATGTGGTCGAGGATCTTGACAGCTTCTACTCTGTCTTTCGAGTGGCGACGGAGGCGGCAGCAGATGGCTCGCTGGTGACGTTCGGCATTCCCGCCACGCGGCCCGAGACAGGCTATGGCTATATCCGCAAGGGCAAGTCGCTCGCGGGCCTCAACGGGTGCTGGCAGATCGATCGATTCGTCGAAAAGCCGGATCCGGCGACCGCGGAAGCCTATGTCGCCTCGGGCGACTATGCCTGGAACAGCGGCATGTTTGTCCTGCCGGTGCGCACCTACCTCGGTGAAGTGGAGCGCCTGCAACCGGAATTGTTGCGTTGC
>DAIQPV010000255.1:0-4848 GCA_036787145.1 Rhodospirillales bacterium | reverse complement strand
CGCACGACGGCGGCTTCGATACAGCCGCCCGAGACCGATCCGGAGAAATTTCCCGTCTCATCGACGCAGAGCTGACTGCCCACCGGTCGAGGCGCCGAGCCCCACGTCGCGACAACCGTTGCGAGAACCACGCGCCGGCCCTCCCGCTGCCACTTGCTCACATCCTCCAGAACGTCATCGTGTATCGGCATCGGTCGCCCGCACCCTGGCCAAACATGCACTCCGGCTTCACTAATCTTGGGAAAGGCCGGGGGGCAGCGCAACAGCGAGACCTCCCAGGACTGGCCCACCAGCCCCTTGCCTGCCCGCGCATTCTCTCTTTTAGCGCGAGAAGAGCTCAACAGATTATTCCGCGTGGCGCGTCGATCATTCCGCAGTACACTGCGCAAAGGGATAAGCGCAGGGACGCAAACTGCTATGGAAACCAATCTCGACGAGCGCATCCGCGGACTGGCCCAGCCGTTATGGGAATCGGCCGCACGCCCCTATGGCGTGGCGCTCGACTTCTGGTTGATGGCCGAGCAGATGGTGATGGAAATGGTGAGCGCCACTGCCCGTTTGCAGAATAAGGCGGCGAGCCCGCCGCCACCGCCGCTGAGCGAATTGCCGGACGGCATGCCCGTCGCCCGTGTCCGCGAAATGGCTGAATGCATGTGGGATTCGGCCGGCCGGCAGTATGGCGTCGCCCAGGATTTCTGGCTGTCCGCCGAGCGGCATGTGCTTGCGATGCTGCGGATGGGAGCCTTTCCTGTCCGCGATGAAAAGCAGGCCTGGGCAGCAGAGGTCGCCTCGCTGTCGCCCTCGGCATACCTTGAGCGGATCCGCCTGATGGCATACAACTATTGGGAGACCGCCGGGCGTCACTATGGGCAGGCGCTGGATTCCTGGCTGCAGGCCGAGCGCGACATGCTGAAGATGATGGGAATGGCGACGCAAGGTGAGGGCCAACCCTCCGCGCCGGCCGACGGCCTCTCACCCGCTGGCGCACCGAAGGGCGCGGCAGCGGCCGATCTGTCCGAACCGCAAGAACGCGAGAACGACGGGGCACCTCCTGCCGCGGCTGCGAAGGGGGAGGCTGAACTGCCCGAACGGACAGCCGCGCCGAGTCCCACCAGCCCGGCAAAGGTTCGGAGATCCCGCCGGGCCGCCCCGAAAGCTGCGGACGCGCGCTCTCCTGCCTCGGATTAACGGCCCCGCCCCTTCGACGGCGACCGGGGCCCCGCTTGAGGCGCCGCCGTTCGAGTGCCCACGTCTCAGGCGCCCACGTCTCAGGCGCCGACGTCAATGACCGTGCGCCCGCGCACCTGACCTTTCAGAATTTGGTCGGCCTCTGCCGGCACGGCGGTCAGCGGAACAACCCGGGTGACCTCATCCAGCTTGTCCAGCGGTAACTCCCGGGCCAGGCGCGGCCACGCGATCATCCGGCGCTCATAAGGGCAGGTGGCGGAGTCGATCCCCAGCAGGTTGATCCCACGCAGCAAGAAGGGAATGACGGTGGATTCGAATTTGATGCCGGCGGCATTGCCCACCGAGGCGCAGCTTCCCCAATAGCAGAGGGACGCAAGCACGTTTCCGAGAATGGCACCGCCCACCTTGTCGATGGCGCCACTCCACCGCTCGGGCCCGAGCGGTCCCTTCACGGGCGTCTCCAGTTCGCTGCGTGCCACGATGGTCGTCGCGCCCAGCCCCCGCAGATACTCGTGCTGATCCGCACGGCCGGTCACAGCGGCGACCCGATAGCCCAGGTTGGCCAGCAGCGCCACGGCAACGCTGCCCACCCCGCCGGCGGCGCCGGTGATCAGGACTTCGCCTTTGTTTTCAGGCTTCAGCCCATGCTCCTCCAGCGCCATCACCGCCAGCATTGCGGTAAAGCCGGCGGTGCCGATCGCCATCGCCTGGCGCAGGGAGAGGCCTTCCGGCAGCGGCACCAGCCAATCCGCCTTGACCCGCGCCATCCCTGCATAGCCCCCCCAGTGCACCTCGCCAACGCGCCACCCTGTGAGGATCACCTCGTCGCCGGGGCTGAAACGGGATGATGCCGACTCTTCGACGACGCCGGAGAAATCGATGCCGGGGACGTGAGGATACTTGCGCACGAGTTTGCCCAGTCCTTTGACCACCAGGCCGTCCTTGTAGTTCAGGTCGGAGAAGCCGACCCGAACCAGCACGTCGCCTTCCGGCAGAGCGCTGTTGTCGAGCATGCGGAGGTCGGAGACCACCTTCCCCTCTCGCTCTTCCAGAACCAATGCGCGAAATTCCGCGGAGCCAGCCATTTTTCTTCTCCTCCCTGACCCGTCGATGGACGCGGGCCGCCAGCCAACTCTCTTACAGAGTGTCCCGACGGTCAACGCAGGATTGAAGAACCGATTAAGCTTGCGACCAGGCGAGCATCGCCACCGAGAGTTCCGTCCCTTCCCGGCCAGGCGGTCGCGGACTTTGTATCGGTGGGGGATCCTGGGAAGCAGCCAGGCGGGATCACCCGCTCCGGTCACAGCATCGCGTTGTGGGCGGCAGCCGCACGATCAAGGACGGACTACCGGCGACGCTGCTCGATGCGAGCAAGATCACGCCGTACCTCCCGGTAGGCGTCCAGGGAAACAGTGGCGGCACCGGTGACCTCCCGCTGTCGCGAAGCCGCCTGACGTCGCCGCAGCAGTCGCTCTCCCGGCCGCCGCAGGGCCAGCTCGAGTTGAATGGCCTCGATATAGGTGGTTGCTTCGTCGAACCGCTCGCGTCTCAGCCGCATGACGGGAGCGGTCTGTACGTGCGCTCGCCAACGCTTCCAGTCGGCCAGCATCACCACCAGCTCGAAGTCTGGCAGGTCCACCAGTTCGGCCGTGATGCGGTCGTTCGCAGCTGAGCGGCCCTCGGCCGGCATCGCCTCTATCTCCCTAATGGGGTAGACCGGAAACTATAAGGCGACGCTCTGCCTGTTGGCAAAGCTATTCGCGCGGAATTTGCTAGAGTGACGTCAAAAGGCGGAACGGAAGCCCGTGACAGTATTCCACGATCAGCGGGTTTCGTCTCGCTTCCGATGGCCCGGCGGGCTACGATCGCCGGCACCTCAAGACCAGCGACCATTCGAGATGGGCACGGAACTGCGCGACGATCGGGGACTGATCTGCGGCTTTCTATTGCGCCCGGAGAACTGTCCCCTCCCCATCGAAATTGACCATGTTGACGCACAGAATGCGCCTCCTTACCCTATCTGGCTGCACTTCAATCTCAACGACAGCCGCGCCCGTGACTGGATCGAACGTTGCGCGTGGCTCAGCGCCGAGTGCCGGGAACTCCTGCTTACCAAAGATCCCGACATCCACCTGGAGCTGATGGGAGATGGGATCGGGGGAGTTTTGGGCGACGTGTTCGCCGACGATCCCGATGAGTTCGGCGTCCTCCAGGTGTATGCCGATCGGACCTGCCTTCTCACCGGCCGGCGCCATCCCATCTCGGCCATCGGATCGCTGCGGCGGGACTTGACCGGGGGCACCCCGATCGGCGACACGCCCGCCGCCTTTACCCACCTGCTCGGGCACCTTGCCGGCAGCTTCGACAAGACCATCGCGACGCACGCTGATGTCATCGACGAAGCCGAAGATCGCGTGCTCTCCGGAAACTTTCGCGACGCCAATTCGGGTCAACATCGACGAAAAATGGCGCGTCTGCGCAGGCAGATCTTCGCCGACCGTCATGCGCTCGCGGGTCTTGCGCACCCGCCGACATGGTGGGACAAGGCGATCGTGAGGGACCTCCGACAGATCGAGGCCGCCCTGGTGTCGGCGGTTCAGGATCTGGAGCTGGCGCAAGAACGGGCGCGGCTGCTCACCGAGGAAATCGACAGCCGGCTCACCGAGAGGACCAACCGCAACCTCTACTTCGTGTCGGTTGCGGCAGCCGTGTTCCTGCCCATCACGCTGATCTCGGGCATTTTCGGGATGAATGTCGGCGGCTTGCCGTGGGTCGAGGATGCCAACGGCTTTGGCTGGGCCATGGCATGCATGCTGGCCGCGGTGGTGACTGCGCTCGCCCTGTTGCGCTGGCGCCAGATGGTCTAGGACGCTCCCGCCAAGCACTCTGAGGTGTCGCCAAGCAGATAGCGATCATCGGCCTGCTCCCGGAGGAACGCGGCGAATTCTTTTTTCAGCTTCGGCATCCGGAACAGCATCGTGATGCCACGCTTGCTGGTCTTGGAGATCAGTGTCGACGGATCAAAGTAGGACTTGGCGTTGTCCACGCTGAGGACGAAGGGCGGTCGCGAGTCTGTCGCGAGGATGAAGCTCATGATCAGCGCACCGGTGCGATGATTTCCCTCGATGAACAGTTGCGGCTCGCTCAGCACGCGGATGTAGACGCCGGCGGCCCGCTTCGACACGGATTCGCTCTTGTGCAGCTCGTACCACTCGACGACGTCGCGAATTCCGCCGTCCCGCTCGCCATAGAAGTGCTCTTCGGTGGCGGCGAGGTGCTCCGCGTGCCGTTCGCGCTGGCGCGTATCCCGGCCGCAGAGGACGAGCGCGTTGAGTTCGAGCAACCAGCGCAGCTGACCCATGGAGAACAGGGGAGTTCGGTCAGCGATAAGCTGATCGACGAACGCGTAGCCCGCCATCATATTGGCAACGATCTCGTCGGCCATGGTTTCCCGCCTGCTCTGCAGCGAGACGTTGATGCTGGCAAAATTCTGCTGAACGGTCCGCAGCGAGGCTTCGATCGCTTGCAGATTCAAGCGGCATCTCCCCTCGCCGGCGGTCGATCGTCCTCCCGTCGGGCGCGGAAACTGAGGCATGCCTTTCCCCTCCTCGCGAACAGCTTACCGGTGGGCTGCCCGCGGCCCGGTTACTTGAGCGGCTC
>DAIQPV010000254.1:0-4866 GCA_036787145.1 Rhodospirillales bacterium | reverse complement strand
TCATCACCTGCAGCGCTTGCTTGTCGATGGTGGCGTTGTTGTTCGGCTCGGTCGTGGTGTCGCGCAGCTTGATCTCGACCCCGTCGGTGACGCCGAGGCTGCCAAGCCGGAACTTCCAGCCCTCCTGCGCCGCCTCCTGAACGGCCTCAACCGCTTCCTTCGGACGGCTTTGCTGGGTGGTGGACGCGAATAGATATTCGCGGGTCAGAAAGGCGCGAAGCTGGTCGAGGACGACGCGCTGAATCGCCATCTTGCGGCGGTAGTCGGCGGTCAAATCACCGATGCTGATCGAGCGCAGATCGACGCTGGCAAGTTTACCATCCTCGGTGCGGTTCGTCAGCCGCTCAGCGAGCACGTCGGTGCGAACGCTCCACGCCAGCGTGTCTCCCGCCTTGTCCGCGGTAAATTCCGAGATGGCGGCACGCACCGAGGCGATCCCGCCGACGGCCCCCGGGTTGTGGTCGGTGCGGGGAAGCTGCATGTCGATGCCCTCGACCCGCGCGCTCGCTGAGCCGGTAACGGCGGTCCGGTCCGATAGCGTCCGCAAGCCCACCGTTGCCGGCGAAAGTTGCAGGCTTTTCACCGCCACGCGGAGGCTGTTGTTCGCCGGAGCCCGCGGCAGAGGCGGCGCGGCCTGTTCCGCGGCGAGGCCACCTGCCTCAACATCGAGCTTGACGACGCCCGTGGTCAAGACTGGGAGCAGTTCGCCGTCGAGGCCGTTCAGTCCGACCCGCAGTTTGTCGGCAGCCACCTGCCAGGGAGCCTGCCGCGGTTCGCCGGGGACTGTCGCCTTAAGGCCTTGGAGCGCAGTCGAAATGTCGCCGGCGACGGTCAGTCGCTCGCCGGCGGTTCGGAGGTTCAGCGAGGAGAGCCCGAGGGTCAGCTGATCGAGGGCAAGCCTGCCGCCTTCCGACGCGGTCGCCTGTCCCCGTCCGCCGGTCCGCGGCGAGGCGGTTGCTTGGGCTCCGCCCCAGGTGCCGTCAACCCCCTTCAATTCCGCGCCAATCCCTCCTTCCACGCGAACGTCAGCGCCGACCAGGGCCGCCTGGATATTGGACAACGTCACGCGGCCGCCTTTTGCGTTCATCAACGCCGGGGGCTGCCCTGCGGTCGCCGGCACCGTGACCCTGGGATTGGTGAGATCGATTCCGCCGTCGCTGGCGACGCTCAAGGCACCGTTTGCGGATTCGATGGCAAGGTTCGGCAGCGAGAGGGCGATTGTTTGCGACGTGACGTCCTTGGCGCCGGACGCGGGCTTTCCCGCTTCCGGCAATACCAGTTCGAACTGGTCGATCGTCACCTTAACCGGACCATCCAGCCGGACCTTGTTCTCTTCCGTGCTGACGGCAAGCGGGCCAAGCGGGGCCGTAAGTCCATTGAAACGAACATTGACTGGCGCTTGCCCCGGCTGTGCGGGCGGGTTGAGGGCGGCTTTTTCCAGATGGAGGACGGCCTCGGTATTAACCGTCAGGTTCCCGGTGGGGGGCACCTGGACGGCCAAGGCTGCCAGATCGACGCCGAGGGAGTCGGCAGTGAAAGCAAGTGGTGCTTGCAGCCGGGGGGATGCCAGCGCCAGATGACCGGCACCCGCAGCCGGTTCCCCCTGGTTTGCTGTGGCGCCGTTGGTAGCGTTCATCGCCAGGGCGCCGTCCGCCTGCCGCGCGACGGCAACGCGCGGGAGGTCGAGCTTGAGGTTATCGACGCTGGCCTCGACCGGTCCTGCCACCGCGGGCTTCTCGACGTTCAGCGCCGGGCTGAGCGAGAGCGCGAATTCGGTCCCCGTCATCGAAAAATCGATGCCGGAGAGGTTCAGGGTCGCCGCCGACAGCGACAGCGCGGGGCCGTTTGGCTGTTTTGCCTTTGCCTGATTGAGCTTGGCTTCGCTGTTCCCCTTAAACGTGATCGTGCCATCGGTCGCCACGGCGAAGCTGCCGTCGACAACGACGCTCCCCTGATCCAGCACCGCCTCGATCCCGCCGATACGCGCTGCGTTCACGTTGGCCAGGACCAGGGAGGCATTGGCCGTCCCCTCCAGTCGGCCCTCCGGGAAAACGGCGAAGGCGCTCTGCCCATAGAGCGTCAGGGCTCCGTCCGTCGGATCGAAACCCAGCGGCCCGGTATATTCCTCGATGTTGGCAAGTGCGATCCCGTCGATGCCGAATTCGACGTTGGCGTTTACCTTTTCCGCAAAAGGAGTGGCGGTCCCATAGGCGTTGACGTCGATGCCGTTGACCGCGCCGCTGAGGACGAATGTGCCGGGCTTGTTGGGCTCCCAGGTTCGGAATCCGAGTAGATTCAGATGCTCGACGTCGACGCGTGCCGTGCCGCCGGCCTGGTTGGTGAAGGTGACGACGATATTGCGCAGCCGCATGTTATCGACGCCGGCACCCCAGCTCGACGTCGAGTCCGGTTCAGGCTCAGGCTTATCCTTCGCTCCTTCGGCGAGAATCTGGCGCAACGACACCCCGTTGATCGACAGCTCACCGTCCGCGCCCTGTTTGATGTCGATATTCACATCCTGGACGATGACACTGTTCAGCAGCGCCTGTTTCTCGAACAAGTCCCGAATACTGAGATCCACCCCCAGCAGCCCGATCTTTCCGATCTCCGCCTCACCGGAACGGAACGCCACCGGGCCCATCGAAAACTGGCCTTCGAGCAGGTCGATGTCGATGGTCTTCACGCCTTCGACATCGATCTCCATGCCGGTCAGGTAATGGTTGGCCACAAAACGCGCGATGTGGCGGGGAGCCACCACGACCAGCAACGCCAACAGCGCCACGACCGCTGCGACGCTGGCGAGAACGATTGTCAGGCGCCTGCGCCACCACGGCCGCGTGGCCGGTGGCGCGGGGCGGGAAGGCGTCGGTGCCGGAGCTTTGTGGTTGTCTCTCATTACCCGTGTGCTGCTTGGCGATGTTCAGTTTTCGGGCCGGCGGAAATGGCGACGGTCCCACGGCTTCCCGTTCGAAGGTTGCTTTCTCCCGGCGACGGCGCGTCGTCGGTGAGAAGATCCTTCAGGCGTAGACCTTCTATCGCCTGATCGATGCCCGCGTCGATACGCGCTTCCACGTCTTTGACCGAGTCGGTTGCAGCAATCAGGTCGAGTTGCAGACCGCTCTGTTCGCCGGCGCCGCGAACGGCCTGCACGACGGTGTTCACGTCAGTCGTTTCGAACGGCCGCAGCGTGATCCACCCCGGCGGTTCCCCCTTTGTCGTCGTGACCAGTCCGGCACTGGCGAGCGCCGAGAGGACGCGCTGGACGGTTTCTTCGGGCACGCGCAGGCGGTGTCGCAACTCGGTGCTGGTGAGGGGCGCCTGTCCGCCATATTGCGCCGCACCCATGACCTGCATCATCGCCAGCCCCAGTCGCTCGCGGCAGCGGTTGCTGAGGAAAACCGGGCCCGGTCCCAGCGGCAGGTAGGCAGGGTGCTGATAGTAAAAGGCTATGGAGCTGCCGATCAGCAGGATCAGCCAGTTCACGTTCAGCCATAAGAAGAACAGGATGAGTGACGCGAAGGCCGAGTAGATCGCCGTGTAGCTGTTCGCTCCGGATACAAAGGTGGCGAAGGCCCAGCCGGCAATCAGCCAGATCAGACCCGCCACGCTGCCGCCAACAAGGGCCGCTGTCATGTTAACGCGGGTATAGGTGAGAAACTTGTACAAGAACGCAAAGGTGCACGCGACCAGCATCACCGGAAGAATCCGTCCCACGGTCTCCAGCAACACGGCCATCGGCAGATATTCGTCGAGTTGCTGAACCGCTTCGCTCGCAGTCACCGCGCCTGCGAGTGCGATCGCGGAAAACATCAGGACGGGGCCGATCAACAGCACGCTCAGGTAGTCGGTGAACTTTCGCGCCATCGGCCGGGTTTCGCGCACGTGCCAGATCTCGTTGAAGGCAATCTCGACCTTCTGCACCGTGGAAATCGCCGTATAGAACAGCAGCCCAAGGCCGACGGCCCCCAACACTCCGACGTTCACGTTCTCAATGAAGCCCATCAGCCGCCCGCTGATCTCTGCCGCTTCTTTGCCGAGCGGCGCCAGCAGCGTTTGCAGCATCGGCTCAAACCGGTAATGGACGCCAAAGCCTTTCAGAACGGAAAAGCCGAGTGCCGCCAGCGGCACCAGAGACAGAATCGTGGTATAGACGAGGCTGGCTGCGTGCAGCGCAAGGCGACCATCGGCAACGTCGCGGGCCACGGCGTAGACGTAGCGCAGAAACCAAAGCAACCAGCCGGGAAGATTCATCGGCTGGCCGCCTTCGGCCGACGACCACAGGCGGCGTGCCAGGAAGGGAGCGAACTGCTCTTCGGTCTGCATCCGCGACTCCACTCGTCTGCGTGGTCAATGCGCAACGGATGACGCAACGCATGTCATCATCGTGAACCAACGATGCTGGCTTGACCAGGAACGATGTCGGCAGGGCGACGTTCCCGGACCTTTGCTGTCGAAACCGGATTTGGCGCGCCGGTCGCAGTCCGATTGATGGGCGATGGATGGCCTGGGCATTGCGCCGTCACGCAGTGGCCGCTATACCACCGGCTCGATCAGGAGCGAAGCGATAGCGATGAAGAAGGACATCCATCCGGACTATCACGAAATCGTCGTGGAGATGACCGACGGCAGCACGTTCACCACGCGGTCGACGTGGGGAAGCAAGGGTGAGGTGTTGAAGCTCGGTATCGATTCCAAGACGCATCCTGCCTGGACGGGGGTGCACCGCCTCGTCGATTCCGGGGGCCAGCTGGCGAAGTTCAAGAAGCGGTTCAAGGATTTCGTCCTGAAGGGATGACGAGGGCGGGCTTGGCACTCTCGGCACGGTAAGCTTTTCCTAGTCATACTCCTCCTCGTGCCGCCGGCAGC